>CBIHQO010000445.1:0-5976 GCA_966211735.1 uncultured Schlesneria sp. | reverse complement strand
TCATCGCGAATGATGCGATCAAAAGATTCATCTTGCCAGAAAGCACCCTCAGTATCGTCCAACTGATTAATCTGCCTCGCCGTGTGCCGCTTCCATGTCTGAAGGATTTTCTCGAGAGGTTCCTTCGTCGGGTCCAGCGGTCTCACAACCGCATGAACGTGATTACTCATCACCACGTAGCAATTCAATTCGTAGCGCTGTCTATCGAAGAAATGCATCGCTTCGACGACCGTTGCGATTGCTGAATGAGTTGTGAGACGACAACTACCATAATTCTGATCGAGGCTGCTTTCCTCCACAGCCCAGGCTGCTTTGAAAAGTTCTTCCCACGCAGCGTTCGTTTGCGCCATCGGATATCGGCGCTCCCACTCGGTGCGCAGTGCCTGCAACTCGTGACGTTTTGAAGCGGGAAGAGCATCCGCTTGGCGAAATGTCACGAAATACGTGGCACCTTCTTGCCGCCAATGAGGCAAATTTCGAGTATAAATCGTCAGCGGCAGATCGTATCGAAATCCTTGAAAACCAGGCGGTGTCGGCAGATTGAGTCCATGCACGATCGGGTCCATCGAAAGCAGAAGCGAATCGGTCAGAGGGCGGCTTTTTCATCGTAGAACCCATTTGTTATCCATTCCATCGGATTTATTTTGGAGACGGAAGACTTGGACGGATTACAAATCCGTCCTACGATATACTTTCCGAATTCGACGAATTTCGCATGAACGCGATAATTCCACTCTTCCCGAACTCCTCTTCTGCCGTTATTATTTTGGCCCTTGCATTGATGGCGCGGAAGAAGTGTCCGCGCAGCGCAACCGGAAAGCCAAATTAGCCCTAGGAAAGACTCGCCGAGTCTCACCAACGAGTAACAAATGCTCAGGAAATGCACGATTCGCTGTGTTCGATAGGGTTCATTGCAGCGCCTCACTGTGATGGACCACTTCGCCGGTCGTGTTTTCCGTGCGCTTTCCAGAGGCATCCCCCCTACTCTACTCCCTGTGACATCTCCGCTTTCGCAAATGAGGACTTGTAACTCACGAGCCTCTCAGTGATTGCGTTGTTTTCACAACACCCTGTAAGTCTTGGCCAATTGTGGTCCAGGACGTTGTTTTCAACCGCGATTTTAGTAGTAACAGTACCAAGCCATGGCTATGAACCTCGAAAAAGTCCGTAACATCGGTATCTCTGCTCACATTGACTCGGGCAAAACGACGCTGACCGAGCGGATCCTGTTTTACTCCGGTCGAATTCACGAAATCCATGAAGTGAAGGGGAAGGACAAAGTCGGCGCGACGATGGACTTCATGGAACTCGAACGAGAAAAAGGGATCACGATCACCGCGGCTGCCACGCAGGTGCATTGGAATGATTTCACGGTCAACGTGATCGATACTCCTGGCCACGTCGACTTCACCGTCGAAGTGGAACGATCGCTGCGCGTGCTGGACGGCGCCATCCTGGTGCTGTGCTCGGTCGGTGGCGTGCAGAGCCAGTCGTTGACCGTCGATCGTCAGATGAAGCGGTACAAGGTTCCTCGAATTGCGTTCATCAACAAGATGGACCGTACCGGTGCGAATCCGGACAAGGTCATTTCGCAGATCCGTGAAAAGCTGGGCGTGATCCCGGTCCCGCTGCAGATTCCGATGGGTCGCGAAGCCGAGTTTGCTGGCATCATCGATCTGTTGGCGATGCAGGCGATCTACTTCGATGGCGAAGACGGCGAATTTATTCGTCGTGAAGCGATTCCTGCGGAATATCAGGAAAAGGCCAAGGAAGCGCGACATCAGATGCTCGAATCGCTGTCGATGTTCAGCGATACCCTGATGGAAAAGCTGCTGGAAGAAGCTGAGATCAGTGTCGACGAGATTCGTAAGGTGATCCGCGAGGCGACAATCGCATTGCAGATCACTCCGGTCATGATGGGCTCGGCCTATAAGAACAAGGGTGTTCAGGAAGCGCTCGACGGCGTGACCTATTACCTGCCAAGCCCGCTCGATCGCACGATGACCGCCATCGATCAACTGAAGAAGCCAACTTCGGAAGAAGAGACCAAGGATCCCAACTGGAACCGCGTGAAGCTGGAATCGAATCCGGACAAGCCGCTCGTTTGCATGGCCTTCAAGACCGTGGTCGAACAATACGGCCAGTTGACTTATACGCGAATTTACCAAGGCAAGATCGTGAAGGGCGACAGCTACTTCAACACCCGTACCGGTAAAAAGGTGCGGTTCGGTCGCCTCGTGCGCATGCACGCGAACGACCGTGCCGACGTGGAAGTTGCAGAAGCCGGCGACATCGTCGCCCTGGTCGGGGTGGACTGCGCCTCGGGGGATACGTTCTGTAGCGAATCAGTGACGTATTCGCTGGAAAGCATCTTCGTTCCTGATGCGGTGATCCGGCTCAGTATCGAACCGGCCAAGCGAGATGGTGCCGATAAGCTCGGCAAGGCTTTGGAACGCTTCCGCCGCGAAGATCCGACGTTCCGCGTGTTGACCGACGAAGAAACCGGCCAGACGCTGATCGCCGGGATGGGTCAGTTGCACCTGGACATCTACGTCGAACGCATCAAGCGTGAATATGGTGTGGAATGTATCATCGGGAATCCTCGCGTGGCCTATCGCGAAACCCCGACGAAGGAAGTCGAATTTAACTACAAGCACAAGAAGCAAACGGGTGGTTCCGGTCAGTACGGCCATGTGGTCGGTAAGCTGGTTCCGCTGCCTGTCGACAGTGCCATCCCCTACGAATTCGTCAACGATGTCACCGGCGGACGTATTCCCAAGGAATACATCAAGCCGATCGATGAAGGATTCCAGCGGGCATTGGTCAAGGGACCGTTGTGCGAATGTGAAGTGGTGAATGTCCAGATGATCCTGCAAGACGGTAGCTACCACGATGTCGACTCGTCCGAAATGGCGTTCAACATCTGTGCTTTCGACTGTATGCGTGAATCGCTCAAGAAGGCCGCCATCGGTCTGCTCGAGCCGATCATGAAGCTGGAAGTGGAAGTTCCCGACGAATACCAGGGGAACGTGACAGGTCACCTGTCCAGTAAGCGCGGTTTGGTGAACTCGACCGAAACCAATATGGGGATGGCCGTGATCATCGCCGAAGTGCCGCTGGCCAGCATGTTCGACTATGCGAACGAAGTACGATCGATGACGCAGGGTAAGGGAACATTCAGCATGGAATTTGCCCACTATGCGATGCTGCCTCGCGGCCTGCAGGACGAAGTCGTCGAGAAGCGAATGAAAGAAAAGGCCGAACGCGCCGCGATGAAGTAAGCTTCAGACGTGTTCGATCGATGAACTTACAAAGCCCGGTTTGGAAACAAGCCGGGCTTTGCTGTTTTATGGCGTCTTGATTTGGCAGAATCAGGGCAATGAAACGAACGCCAAAGCCCCTTCGTTTAACCGCGTGGTCACCGCTCGCGAGTTAAATACCCAGGGCTGTTCATACATCTGCGCGCGGGGCGGTGACCACGCGGTTAAACGACCACGTAAGGCTCTCGTATGCTTGCCGGTGACATGTATGCCCCTGGAAAGATTCGGCTGGTTGATCTTCCTGAACCGACACTGGCGGATGTCCCACCAGATGGCATCTCGGGCCAGATTATCTTTCAGCCCGAAACAACTTGCCTCTGCGGTTCGGACCTCCCCTACTTCAATGGCTGGGACGAATGGCCGATTGAAATCGGGCATTCGCTGCATGAAATGATCGGAACTGTCACGGCCACCAACGGCCGTAGGTGGAACGTGGGCGATCGCGTTCTGGCGGTGCCTGTGGCTCAGCAGGGTCTATTCGAGCGATATGTGCTGGATGAGAATCAAGCGATCTCCATCGCGACGAATATTCCGGAAGAACACGCGTTGATGGCGCAGCCGTTGGGGACTGCGATCTTTGCCCTCAAAAAACTCCCCAACCTGTTGGATGTCGACGTGGCGATCGTGGGCCAGGGACCGATGGGGCAATTGATGAATGCGGCCCTGCGAAATATGGGGGCTCGCCACATCATCGGCATCGACCTGCTGGAAAGCCGACTACAGGTCAGTCCGAAAATGGGCGCGACGGCAACGGTCTGCAATTTGAAGCAAGATCCGGTCGAAGCGGTCCGAAAGATTCTTGATGGTAGCCTGCCGGACATCGTTATTGAGTGCGTTGGGCACGCGGATCAGCAGCTGAATCTTTGCATTGACCTCTGCCGGAAAGGTGGCCAGCTGCTCTGCTTTGGTGTCCCGCCAAAGCTAGTGGATGGCCTGCGCTGGCGAGACTTGTTCTTCAAGAACGTCACGGTCCATACCTCGGTCGGCCCCGATTTCGGTCGTGATTTTCCGCTGGCGATGCGATGGATTGGTGAAGGACGAGTGGATGTCTCGCCGATCATCACGCATCGTTTCCCATTGTCTCAGTTGCAGCAGGCTTTCGAAATGTTTCGTGATCGACGAGACGGGGCGATCAAGGTTATCGTCGACTTTCCGGCAAAGACCAATCAATGAACCTGGCGGAGCAGATCGAGATCAGTTGCCTAATGGAAGCGACAGCGCGGAAGGTGGGAAATGTCCACCCGGGAGCTTCGTTCGAGGATCTGGACTACGACGATTTCGTCTCGGCGGCAGCGGCAATCGCAGGACCGCTGGCTGCCAGTCAGCATGTCGGCCTGGGGAGATCGGTGCTCAGTGCCATCGAGCAGACTCACCGCGAGTCCCGGTCGAACGTGAATCTCGGAATTGCGCTGTTAATCGCTCCACTAGCTGCAGTCCCTTTCGATCAGCCAGAAGGAGTCGCGGACGTCCTGTCGCAGACGACGATAGAAGATGCGGAGCACGTTTATGCAGCGATTCGCCTGGCGAGACCTGGTGGAATGGGACAAGTTCAGTCTCAAGACGTTCACGATAGGCCGACGATTTCACTGCGCGACGCGATGGCACTCGCTGCCGATCGCGATCGGATTGCTGAGCAGTATTCCACAAACTACGCCTACGTTGAGCGGTTGGCCCTGCCCTGGCTTAGCGACAACTGGAACTGGTGCCACCAGTTAGGGAGTGTGATCAGACAAATCGACACACTGGCCGGCTTGCCCGGACTCGTTCCCTGGGAAGCAAGTGTGATCCGACTGCAACTGAAGCTGTTGGCCGATGGACCTGATTCTCTGGTCGTTCGCAAATGCGGTTCGACCGTGGCTAAAGAACTGCAGGAACGAGCTGCAGCGGTAGTTCGCACCGACTGGCCAGCTCATCTGGATGGCTGGAACGCATTTCATCGATTCGACGAATGGCTGCGCAGCGATGGACATCGGCGAAATCCCGGCACGACAGCGGACTTGATCGCGGCCACCTTGTTCATCGCTATCCGGTACGATGTGATCGAGCCACCGACCCGCGAAGAAGTGCTGCAGCATGCGGCTCGTATTCGACAAGCCTCCACAGAAAAGCCCCACCATGACTGAGCAATATCGCGTCCGCGTCACCAAGGACCATCTCGTCTTCAGTGCCGCGCACTTCATCACGTTCAACGGCAATATCTGTGAGCGGCTGCACGGACACAACTGGCGCGTCGCCGTTGAGGTCGCCGGGCCGCTTGACGAAAACAGCTACGTCTTCGACTTCATCGCTCTGCGGGATGCCACCCAAAAGCTGGTGAATGACCTGGATCATCGGGTGCTGCTGCCGACATCGCATCCCAAGATTAAAGTCGTGGCTGACGATCGCGAAGTCACCGCGACATTTGCAGAGCGTCGGTGGGTGTTTCCTCGTGAGGACTGCATCCTATTGCCCGTGGCCAACACCACCGCCGAACTGATCGCTCACTGGATGGGGCAGCAACTGCGCGAAGTGCTGCGACAGCATCCGGGAGGTCGAAATCTGACTTCGCTACGTGTCGAGATCGAAGAGAACTTCGGACAATGGGCGATGTGCGAGATGCCCATTGGGATTTAGGGGACATGAGCTGATCATTTCAGGCTGCGGCCTGGCGAGCAGG
>CBIHQO010000444.1:0-5976 GCA_966211735.1 uncultured Schlesneria sp. | reverse complement strand
CGCGCTAAGAACCTACCGATTTCACAAACAACACCTTTCACCACGGGCTGCTAGGGTTGGATCCAGACTTGAACTTGCCGCGGGCCGGACAGTTGGTGAAGCGATTGAATGACGTCGGCATCGACCTCGCCTCTGTAACCGACGTGGTGCTGACTCACATGCACATGGACCACATCGGCGGGCTCCTGGTTGATGGCGTTAAGGAAAGGTTGCGTGCCGACCTGAGGATCCATGTGGCGGCTGCCGAGGTGAAATTTTGGGAGTCGCCCGATTTCTCCCGCGCCGCCATGCCGTCAGGGTTTCCGGACGCGCTCCAATCGGCCGCCAAGCGATTCAGTCATCAGTATCACAGCCAACTGCAACTTTTCGATGAAGAGTACGAGGTCGCACCGGGGGTCGTTGTCACTCGCACCGGCGGCCATACCCCCGGGCACAGCGTGGTCCGCTTGGCATCAGGCGGCGACCGGCTGACCTTCGCTGGTGACGCGGTGTTTCCAGTCGGATTCGATCACCCCGACTGGCACAACGGCTTCGAGCATGACCCTGTGGAGGCTGCCCGTGTTCGGATCAGGCTGATGCGGGAACTGGCAGCGACTGGCGAACTGCTGGTGGCTACTCACCTACCCTTCCCCTCCGTCGGTCGGGTGGCGGTTGCTGGTGATGTCTTTCGTTGGGTGCCGGCATTCTGGGACTATTGACTTGGCGTTAGTTGGGGCCAAACCAGAGCAACATCAGACCGGGGCCGAGAATTTGGCCTCGGTGCTGGTGTGCGATAGAAGAGGCGATTGCCTGGAAAACCGCTGTCATTGGCGAGGGACCGATGCGTTATCAATGAGCCTCGCACCTAACTCGCACATTGCACGTATCCAATATTGCCGATAGGATCTGGGTGCCCCACTGAATCTCCTGCCCGGAACCAACCCTATGCTCACCCTCTTCGATGCGAACCGCCGCTATCATCGTCGCGAGATGCTTCGGGTCGGTGCCTGCGGTGCCGGGGCGTTTGGCGTGGTGAACGGATTCACGAACTCGACCTTCGCCGCCGCGAAAGGGCTGCCGATCACCAACAAGTCGGTGATTCTGTTGTTTCTGCACGGCGGACCCAGCCAGATCGAGACGTTCGATCCCAAGATGACCGCCCCCGTTGGTGTGCAGAGCGTCACGGGCGAGATTCAAACGTCATTGCCGGGGATCACGTTCGGCACATCGTTTCCGCAACTCGCTCAACGCGCTGATCGTCTCAGCATTATCCGGTCTTATGTCAGTGGCGACGGCAATCACGATATTAAACCGGTCGTCTGCAAAGAGACCGCAGGAGCCAACATCGGTGCGCTTTACGCACGCATCGCCGGTGCCAATCGTCCCGACACCGGCATGCCGACCAATGCGATGCTGTTCCCGCAGTCTGTCGACTCCACCACTGGTCCCGCGATCACCAGCTTTGGAAAATTCGAGTCCGTTGGGCAGATGGGAGCGGGCTATGCCCCGTTTGTCCCTGGCGCAGGTGGTGACCAGCAGCAGAATTTGGAACTGCATGTCGCTGTCGACCGCCTTGGTGATCGCCGCACGTTGCTGTCAGAATTGGATCGCCAGCGATTTCGGCTCGACGAACGAGGCCGCTTAGAAACGGTCGATCCACTACGCGAACAAGCGTTCAGTACGCTAATCGGTGGCGTCGCCGGTGCGTTCGATCTTTCGAAAGAAGATCCCGCCACGATCGCCCGCTACGACACTGCCCCGCTGGTTCGTCCCGATCAGATCAACAAGAAGTGGAACAACTACAATCACTATGTCGACAACGCCAAGGGACTCGGCAAGCTCCTGTTATTGGCTCGCCGACTCTGCGAAGCCGGCTGCGGCTTCGTGACAGTCACCACTAGTTTCGTCTGGGACATGCATGCCGATGTGAACAACGCGACAGTCGAAGAAGGGATGCGCTATATGGGGCCGCCGCTCGACCACGCGATCGCGGCGTTTCTTGATGACGTCTCTGCCAGAGACCTCAGCGAAAAGATTATGCTGGTCGCCACGGGAGAAATGGGACGCACGCCGCGAGTCAACGACCGGGGTGGACGCGATCACTGGGGAAATCTGGCTCCACTCCTGATCGCCGGCGGCGGAGCGAAACCGGGCCACGTGATCGGCCAGTCCAATCGTGATGCAGGCGAGCCCTCGTCCGAGCCGATCCGGATCAAGAATCTCGTCGCGACCATGCTGCAAACTCTGACCGACCCCAGCGAAGTCCGCCTGATCCCCAGCCTGCCCCGCGAACTCATCGCCGCCGCCAACGCCGAGCCGATCGCCGGGCTGATCTGACCGCACCGTCTCGCCCTCCCCTGCTATCTTCTTTCAATTTTCAATTGGCATTTTGCAATTCGCAATTTGCAATTTGCAATCGCCCTCTCTTCTCGTCTTCCCCTGAGAAGCTGTACCGCCTCTTCAGGTTGCGGACATTAACTTCTCAACAGCCTTTCAGTGGTGGAAGAAGTCGTCCACTCGGCTTGTCGATATTCGAGACAGGCGAATGAAAGCAAACGACTCTGCGGTCTTCAGTTTCCCCAATCGCTCAAGAGGAATCTTCCATGTCCATTGGCAGCGTATCATCCTCAACCACTCCCTATTCGACGTCGAACACAAAGTATCCGCAGAACCAGGACTTGTTGAACTTGGGCAAGGCGCTGCAGTCAGAGAATCTCTCCGATGCACAATCCGCGTTCGCCAGTTTCACGCAAAACCTGCCGGGCACATCATCCGCCGGGCCGTTCCCTTCGAGCGGCACGCTGGGAACCGACGTGAAGTCTCTTCAATCGGCCCTGCAATCCGGTAATGTCTCGGGAGCACAGCAGGCCTTCTCGAAACTGACGACGAATATGAAAGGGATGCACCAGGCTCACGGGGCGCATCATCGACATGGAGGTGGCATGCCACCGGCCACAACAACCAGTTCCACCAATTCCTCGTCCGACACAACGTCGTCGATTAATTCGACCGATTCCACGTCGTCATCAGATCCGATCGCAAATCTGGTCAATATGCTCTCGCAAACGATCGGCCGCTCGGTCAATCAGCAGGCTTAGGTCTCGGCGCCATAATCATGGCTCGCAGATGTGCAAACTTGGCGGTGCTGAGTGGAGCCTGAGCGAGCTGAAAGACCGCCGGCAGTCTTGTGCGCTGAGTCAACTGTCGCATCTCGTCGATGACCTCCGTGTCTGTATAGCCGCCGCAGATCGTCGCGATGGTGTCGTCATAGAGCGATTTCTCGACCAAAGCGGCGCTGGACCAGATCAATACTCGCAAGTCGTCTGCCTGACGAGCCAACGCTGGAAGCTCGGTGTGATGCCGCATGTCGAAATCGATCCAACTCGCGTGACCTCCACGACAATCAACAATCACATTCCTGCTGGTCGCGTCACCGTGGCTTAAGGGCCAGTTCTCGATGCCACAGGCAGTCACTTTCCGCTGATGGAAGTCTCTCAAGGCCTGTCCCGCGAGAAGTAGCCCCTGCCGTTTTTGGTCCCAGAAAACGGTCGATTTCAGTAAGTCCGCAAGCGACTCACCGCTGATAAAGGGCAATGCGACTCCGCGCCGTTCTGGCCGCGGTTGGACGTCGCGGCCCAAAATCTGGCCGATTGCGACTTCCCATTCGATCCATTCACCGCATCGTAAGCATTCAGATAGCGCCCCCGGAATTCTCAGGTATCGATTCCCGAGCACTATCGAGACATCCGCCCCCCATTTTCGATACTTCGTGCGAACGCCGTCGCTCGATTCGGTCCAGAGATGCAATCGAACCGCCGCCAGTCGTCGGGCGACGAACAGTTTGACGCGATCGATCATCGGGCGACCTCGCAGTCGGTTATCGGATTCGATCGGTGTAATTAATGCGTCCTGGCTTGTGAAGGATCGCCCAGACGTACTTGAAGAACGTCCGCGAGTATCCAAATGCCTGACGCTCCATCCGGCGACTGGATGTTAGCCCCGTCATGGACCGATCATAAACGAATCGCTGCCGACGTTGCTTGTAAAGGTTCGCCAGGATCGGCCATTCCTCGCCGATCGCGACCTCTTCATCGAACGGTCCGAACTCATCGAAGACCCTCGCGGTACAGAACATCAGCGCGGGCATCGCTTTGGCGTGAGCCAGCGGCAAACGACGGACATGCTCCCAGAAGGTCCACCACACAAAGGCCCTCCAACCCCCTTCCAGTCCTGCCAGTCGAGTAATCACTGCTTCCTTTCCCTCGCGATCGCACCAATCCTTGATCCGGATCAGGCCGTCCGCAGGAAGATGGGTGTCCGCGTCGACAAACACCAGGATTCGACCACGTGCCTGCCGGCGTCCGCAATTGCGAGCGCGAGCCGCCCCCGCATCGCCGGACCAAACTGCCCGAATGCGGCGCTGGTCGCAGAACCCTTGCAACAACGCCCACGTTGCATCCTGACTGTTGTTGTCGACAACAATAATCTCCGCCGAGATCTGTCGAGTGGCCGCAAGATCAACGGCGGAGAAAGCAGACTGCAACGTTGGTGCTAGCCAACGCTCTTCATTGCGAGCGGGGATGATGATGGAGAGATCGATGGCGTCGCTGCAAACTCGAGCACATACAGGTCGCGACTGATCGACATCCCCGGCCAGTTCTCTGGCTCGCAGTGGATCATCGTCAGGCCCGTCTGCCGAAAGAGCTCTGCCAGTTGTTCGCGGGTAAACAGTGTTCGAGACTTCAGGGAGCACGATGGAACCTTCACAATGCCAGCGAAGCGAGCGACCCCATACGCGAGCGGTCCCCAGACGAATTCACGAACCCTTAACCAGAAGTATCCCCAAGTCCCTCGATACGTCGACTGAATCAGGATCACTCGACCCGCAGAAACTCGACGGACTTCCCGCAGCAAGCCCCTCGCATCCGACGCATATTGCAGGACGAACAGAAGTGTGACAACGGAATAGCTCGCATCGGAAACAACCAGCGTGCGACCGTCAAAGATGATTGGCCCGCCGCCGATCCAATGCAAATCCGCCACGTCGAATTCGTCAACTCTCGCGTCCAGCTGACATCGCCACGCCTCCGCATTGTGCCCCGTTCCCGAGCCAATGTCGGCAACCCGGATTTGAGCAGGAATCCAGGGCTTCAGTCGGCGAGTCAGCTGCGTCGCGCGGTTGGTCATGATTCGATCGAGCCATGATTGTGGCCATTTGTGCTTGGAGTGTAAGAGGGGTGTCATAAGGTACTGAGCAGCGGTGATCGTCAGGCTCGATCCTCAGAGTTGAGGTGCAGATCGCCAATCTCATTTTCAACAGCATAGCGCCGCTGATATTCTTCCATATGGCGAACAGCGAAATAGCAGGGGAGCGTCAGGTACGGAAAAAAGAGTGCACCGACGATGATCGCAGTCCAGCGAGCTCGTCGATAGGTCTTGTTGAAGTCCTTTTCCAAAGCAGTGGCAATCTTCAATATCGACCAGAAAAAGAGTGCGTAGCCACCCCAGACGAGAACAATCATCGGCGTCGGACGATTGGAATCCGTGCTCGACAGATTCCTCACGAAATCCATGGCGAAGGTCATCACGCAGACTGTCCCAAACAGCAGGACTCCGCCCCATCCCATGCGACGAAAGATCAGCACCGCGCGACGGAGCACGAAAGCGAGGTCTTCGTCATGCAGGCAGTTCGCTTGCGGAGCGGTATAAGGATTTGCATCTACGTCGTCTGTGGGTGCCATCCCCTGTTCCGATTCATCAGTCAGGGAAACCAATCTGCTCCCTCTTCAGTTCGACTTACTTCTTTCTCTAATTTCCGTGTACATGACCGCGATACTCAGGCAAGTCATCATGGCATAGGTCGTTTTGCCCACGCCGATTGGCTTTGCCTTGTTTCGAATGAGTCGCGTCTCGGCCAGCAAGTCGCGCAGCATCTGTCGCTCGCCGTTTGTCGATGTCCAGAAGAGGTCCATGATGAATCCAAAAGGGCCGTACCAC
>CBIHQO010000443.1:0-5980 GCA_966211735.1 uncultured Schlesneria sp. | reverse complement strand
CAGCATGGCCAAGTATCTGCGGTTCATCGACTACCACTTTGCCAATGTCGAGAGCCCGATCGGCGATCAACATCTGGCGGTCATCGTCGGCAGCGCGCCGGAATCATGGCCGTTGCGCTGGATGTATGAACATCTCGCCACGCCACTGCCCAGCGGCGGAGTCTCGAAGGTCAATATCTACTTCACCGCAACAATAGCCAGTAACGATCCGAGCGAAGTCTTGGGGATCGCCACCGTCCACCAGCACTTCGACACAGTTCATTTCTTTCCGCTCCCACCGCGGGATCGGCAGGGTTATTTCCTGGAGCAGTTCCACACCGCCATGTTGAGGTGCGCCGATCACTTCGGTTGGGATCGACAACGCCTCGTCGATGTTCGTCGCCAGATCATCGAACGAGATTTTCAGTTCACCTTCTTCTGGAAGAAGCCGCTCGTCAACGCCACCCGAAGTGTGAAAGTTCAACCGTTCATTGATGCGTCGACCTATCCCACGCACCTGTATCTGATCTTCTTCGATCGCAACATGCACGAACTTCGCCGCACGTTACTCAGCGTTGGTAGCGACGGGCCGGGTGCCGTCGCATTTGCGCTGGACGACATCAGATGGATCAACGACAACACCGTTCGAATTCAACATCAAAATGAACGCGACTACTGGCTGTGTACAACTGACGGAGATCTGCAATTTTATTACCCGCGAGCAGATCAGGGTGATCCCCACGGACAATACGACCTCGGAAGAATGTACTTCGACGGACAATGGGTTCTACAGGATCGAGCTCGAGGCCTGGAGTTGATCCAGGCGGCGGCGAAACAAAACTTCAAACACGCCGTCCGCTTCCTGGCGTCCCAGCAGGTTGGCGACCTCGACTCGGAACGGTCTGCTGTGGGAAAGTGAACAAGGAGGTGCTGCCGTGTTAATCCTGATGTGCGTTGCCATCTGTTGTCAGGCGGAAACAGATTCCATTCCTGTGGACATACGCAAGTACTTTGAACGGCAGGAAGCGGTATTCGAAAAGTCGATGTTGGAGACTCAGGAGGCTCTCAAGAGCAAGGAAGCCGAAGCGGCTGGGGAACTTGCCCCACGTAAGAAAGCGATCTTGCAGGCACAGGCCAAGAAGATGCGATTGCAGTTGCAGGATCTGGAAAAAATTCGCTTACAGGCAAAACCCGATCTTGAATTATGGTCGGGGTTGAATGGAGTCGCGCGCGTCGGCCAGATCGGGTTGCTGCCGCCCTGCAAATTAAAAGCCACCGTGGATGGCGTCCCTGTCATGAAATTCGACGTGATCTATGGTCGCACAGTCGTGCTGTTAGATGTGGACGTGAAGTCGATTCACCTGGCAAAGCCGTATCGCAGCGACGCCCTGTGGATTGTGCGGGCAGTCAGTACCAAGGAGGTGAGACTGAAGCCGTATCTGGAAGGGAGTGACGACGGTTCTGGTTACTACTTCGTTTCACCGATGGACCGAAAAGAAGTCGCGAAGTTTCGCGAGATCTTTGACTCTGCACCCGATCCGCTGCAGACGCCTTTGAAAGAAGAGAAGCCGGATCTGCTGGACAAGTTGAAACGAGATGGCACTCTGCAGCCGTAGGACCTGAAACAGAAGGTAAGCGACAAGCTCCTCAGACCCGATCGATCTGGCGCATCACTCTTTTGCCTGCGAGAACACATACAGCATCTCACGGCAAATCTGTTGGCAACGAGCGTCGTACGTCGCCCCCTCTTCTGGCGTGTCGTCCGAGATCTTCGGGTCTTCAAACGGAATCGCCACGCGCAGAGCGCATCCTTCCACAACAGGACAGTTCTGATCGGCTTGCGAACAAGTCATCACCGCGCAAAAGTCAGCTTTGGGATTGGGGGCATCCTTGTAGACCTTCGAGAAACAAATCAGCGGCGTCTGGGCCTCTCGAAATCGAACCGCGTATTGAGGGTTCTTTCGCCCCTCAGTCTTCTCGACCTTCATCCCCGCTCGTTCAATCGCGGCAATCGCTCGCGGATTGAATGCGGTCGCCTCGGTCCCGCCCGAAAACGACTCCACACCGGAAACGTTGTAGAAGTCCGCGGCCGCCGCGGCCCAGATCTGCGACAAGTGGCTGCGACGCGAATTGTGAGTGCAGATAAAAGTGAATCGCACCGGTTTCTCGGCAGCGTCCCGACTCCTGACGTAGTCTGCCAGTTTCTGGAGAGCGACTTTCCGCTCGCCTGGAATCTGATCGAATTCACCCGCCCGCTCTTCGAGATACTTTTGAACGGCAGGAAAGCGAGATACAGGAGAGCTCGCAGGCTCAGCCGCACAGAGGATCGCCCCCAGACACACCCACAGGCCACCACATACTGAAAATGTCTTCATTCGGAATCTCGGTCCAGTGTTCCCAATGCCGCACAGCAGCATCGCCGACCTCGGCCAATGCTCTGTCGAAGGTATCCAGTCAACGAATAAGAAGCGAGCCGCCCGTATCCGATCTTGTCGCAAGTCTCATTATGGTTAAAACGTGGTGATAGCCGCCGCCGAGTTGGCTGGCACCCCGTGACACTGGAGGGATCTGGTATGTGGCTGTTGCTGATGGCTGTGATGTGTGCTGAGCCCGAGCCGATTCCTCCGGAAATTCGCAAGTACTTCGAACTTCAAGAAACGGACTTTGAAGAGGCAGTAAAACGATTGCAGTCCTCAATCAAGAGCATCGAGATACTGGCTGACGCCGAATCAGCTTCGCGAAAGAAGAGCAGCCTCCAGACGCAGCTGAAGAAGCTGCGTGCCGAACTGGAATCTTTGGAGCAGCAGCGCTTCCATCCGAAGCCGGACCGAGGATTAAAGGCGGGGCTCGGGGGAGCGGCCTACGTCGGACAAATCGGAACGCTGCCCGAATGCAAACTCAAAGCCGTCGTCGACGGCGTGCCAGTGATGCGGTTCACCGCACCGTATGGAAGGACGGTGGTGCTCACCGATGCGGACGCGAATTCGGTTCATCCGAAGAGGCCATATCGGAGTGACACGCTCTGGATCGTCCGCGCCGTCAAGACGGACGACGAAAATTTGAAGTCCCATTTGGAAGGTCCTGGCGGCGGCACCGGGTACTACTTCGTCGAGAAGCTGGACCGCAAAGAGATCGCCAAATGGAGAGAGCAATTCGATGCCGAGCGGCACGGGGACCGTCTGAGGTGACGGACCGGACTCAGCTTTGAGAACGTCCGATGTGGCGTTCGCTCTAAATGAGAATGTTCGAATGTAAAGGCGATTTTTATCAACGAAAGCAACATAACGGACATTATCGGACGTTGGTTGTAGGCTGATTTTGGGTGCTGACAGACAAATGGCATTCGACTGAGGGCTGTTCGCATCGTGGCATTGATCTGCTATTTCATCTCGGGAGTCGGGTTTGTTGCCTGGGTGATCATCAGTCTCGTGCGGTCCATTGCAGACCGCCCGTTGGGGCCGACGAGCGAAGACGAGCCGACTTCCGATCGAACGAATGAGACGGCCGACGACGCCCAAGATGGCCGTTCCGAAGAACCGTGAAGCCCTGCTGACCGCGAGCAACTCCTGGAAGGCTCTCCAAAGCATCCGACCGTTGGATGAACGATGGGTCGTCCGAGGGATCAACGTCGCGACTGACGCGATTTTGGAGCGTCACTTTTTGGGTGCGCCGTGTCAAAAACGGTGGCGGAGATCTGCTGATTCCAATTCAACCGATTATGGCAATCTTCGCGCGACGACGGACGATGCGAGAGAATCCCGACGTCACCACGCCAATGGATGCGGACGATCGACCAGCGATCCAAAATGTCGCCGCCACTTTTGAACCGGCTGATGCCATTCGGTTGAAGATCGATCAACACGAACTGGCGTGAGCGGCTCTACGCGCGTTCGCTACGACGCGGTCGCGGTTGGTTCGATGATCTGTTCTTCGAACTCGCCGATGCGGCGGAACTTTTCGTAGCGGCGGGCGACCAGGTCTTCGGGCGACAGCGTCGACAGTGACTTCAGATTTTTGATGATCATCGACTTCAGCGAAGCCGCCATCGCTCGATGGTCGCGATGAGCCGCCCCCAGCGGTTCGGGAAGGACTTCATCGACGACGCCAAATTTCAGCAAGTCGCGACCGGTGAACTTCAGGGCGCGGGCCGCTTTGTCGGCGTGTGCGGAACTCTTCCAGAGAATCCCAGCACAGCCCTCGGGACTGATCACCGAGTAATAGGAAAACTGCAGCATCGCGATATGGTCGCCGATCCCCAGTCCCAGCGCCCCGCCTGACCCCCCTTCACCGATCACCACGCAAATGATCGGGACTGGCAGTCGAGACATGTCGCGCAGGTTCACGGCGATCGTGTACGCCTGGCCGCGTTCTTCAGCTCCGATTCCGGGATAGGCACCCGGTGTATCGATCAGGCAGACGATCGGAATTCCAAACTTCGCGGCCAACTGCATCTTCAGCAGCGCCTTGCGATAGCCTTCCGGATGAGCACAGCCGTAATAACACTCGGTTCGCTCTTTCAGATTGCGGCCCTTGTGCTGACCGATCAGCAGAACTTTCTGATCGTCGAGTTTCGCGAAACCGGTGACGATGGCGTGGTCGTCGCCGTATGCACGGTCACCGTGCAGTTCGACGAATTCGTCGCAAATCAGTTCGATGTAGTCCCAAGCCTGCGGCCGTTCCTGATGCCGGGCGACCTGGACCGTTTGCCAGGCATCCAGGTTTTCGTAGGTCTCGCGTTTCAGCTTGGCGATCTCGACGCGCATGTTGCGGATGCTGTCGAGTGTCGCTGGCGTTGGATTCGGTTGCGACTCCAGAGCGGCGAGTTTGTCCTCGAGCTCAACAATCGGCTTTTCAAACGGCAAGACGTACTGCGGTTTCATGTCGAATAACCAATATCATTACGTTGAGACGACGAAGCTCACGCGGTCACGGAACTGACGTGCAAACGCACGAATGCCAGCACTGACATCCAACCGTGTGACCGGATTAATCCCGTCGTCAGGACGAATCGAATTAGACCAAACATCCGCTAGCTATAGCAGATCAGGGCATGGCGAGCAATTCGGTTCAGATTGCCTGATTGTCAGGGTTTATGGCGCGACAACGGATCAGAGAATGTCGGGGAGTTCGGTCATATAATCCAGTTCTTCCGGATTAGCCGGTGCTGGCTGTGGTTTTGCCGGAGCGGCAGCCGGACGAGGCTGGGATGCCGGTACGGCAGAAACCGGTGCCGGCGCGGCGGGACGGGCAGGTGGTTGAGCCGGGGGCGCGACGGGCCGGACTGCCTGGGGCGGAACCCCGGGTTGAACGGGTGGTAGCCCTGGCATCGGCGGGGCCATTGGGGGAGCAAATCCCGGTGGCATTCCGGCACCAGGAGGCATCCCTGCAGGAGGAAATCCTGGCGGCATCCCCTGCGGGGCAAAACCTGGTTGAGGAGCACCCGGATATCCGGGCATTCCGGGAGGCATCATCCCCGGTGGAGCCATCCCCGGCATCGCACCTGGCGGATAGGCACCGGGCGGCATACCAAACTGGGGCTGAGGCGGATATTGCGGATAGCCCGGTTGAGGTCCGAATCCGCCTGGCATCATGGGCATCATCGGTTGAGGCATCATCTGCGGCGGCATCATTTGTGGTGGTGGTGGTGGGGCCTGCCCCGGTTTTCCACCTTTTGTCGCCGCTTTCGCTGCTTCGCGATCGGTTGTCACTTTCGCAGCCGCAGTCACTTTCGCGGCGTTCGCTTTCTTCGCAGCGGATTTGGCAATCTTGTCTTCGGCAAACTGACGAGCGAGTTCAGGATTCGCGTTCAGCATCAGACTCAACTTGGCGTCGGCCCGGCTGTCCAGGCGGACATCCGTCAATTCGTCCATTGTCTTCGCGTTGTCATCATCGCCTTTGACAATATCGGTCACGTCTTCTTTAAAGATCCGTATCCGCTTAACCTCTGCCAGCACTTCATCCACGCTGGCAGGGCGATCCACGGGCTTCTTTTTCAACATGC
>CBIHQO010000442.1:0-5984 GCA_966211735.1 uncultured Schlesneria sp. | reverse complement strand
GGGTGTGGTCGGCAATTGTGGGGGCTGTTGCGGAGAAAAAGGGATACCCTGATTGGTGCGTTTCGAATCAGCGGGGTTAGGAACTCCGCCATTCCAAGGAGGGCATCCCATGTTGGTGAAGTTTACGATCGAAATCGATGGCCGGAAAGCGGGAACTGTTGAGCGGGAGATTTCTGGAACTGCGAATGCGATGGAAGAACAGATTCGCCAGATTCACGAGCGAACGGGTCGGATCGTGTTGGAACAGTCGCTTCAAGAGTTGTGCCATCAGACGCCCGCTCCCTCTTGTTGTGGACAGCGGATGCAGAATCGAGGTTTCCGGTCTCTGACCTTACATTCGACCTTTGGCGTGATACCTGTGCAGAGACGGCTGTACCGCTGTCAGCACTGTGGTCGCACGCTTTACCCTGCCGATGCCCAGATGTGCTGTGGTCGACACCAGATCACTCACCCTTTGGCCCAGCGGGCCTGCCAGTTGGCGACGGTGGAACACTTCACGCTGTTGCCCGAGTTATTGATGTCTCAACATGGCGTGACACTGAGCCATGATACGCTGGTGGAACTGGTTCATGACGTCGGTTTGGCGGCCGATCGGCTCAAACAGGCGGAGGCGGAAGTGTCTGCTCGTTGCCGAACCGCTCCCCCCTGTCCGGCCCGCGCTCCTGATCGGATCTATGTGAGCGTGGACGGCATCATGTATTGCACCAATCTGACAGAACCTGACCCGGCCCATCCCGGCGAGAATCGCTTAATCTGGCAGCAGATGAAAGTGGGCTGCGTCTATTGGCAAGATTCTCAGGATCGTTGGCAGAAGCAGATCGTGTGGGGGCGTGAATCCCCCGAGGAATTTGGTGCGGCCGTGTGGCGACTGGCTTGCCAATGCGGGTATCGAGAAGCCAAAGAAAAGATCTTCGCCGCCGACGGGGGAGGTTGGTGCTGGGAAATTCACGCCCGCTATTTCGGCGATGCCACGGGTGTGTTGGACTGGTACCACGTCAGTGAACACATCTGGGAAGCGGCACGACAGGTCTCCCCTGACGCATCTGCACCATGGGCTCAGAATGCTCTGGATCAGTTGCACCAGGGAGGTGGAACGGCACTTCTGCTGTGGCTGAAATCAGCAGACAAGTCACGCCGCCACAAATCTCGCCAAGCATTGGCGAAACTCGTGAATTATCTCCACGGACAGGCGACCCGGATGGCGTACCCAACTTATCGAAACGCAGGTTGGCAAATTGGAACCGGGATGATGGAATCGACATGCAAACAGCTAGTCGGACAGAGACTGAAAGGGCCCGGAATGCACTGGACCGAAAAGGGAGCCATCGCCGTCACAGCTCTCAGAGCAACGAATCTCAACCACAAATGGAACAAATTTTGGAATTCACTCGTGCTGTCCATTTGAACACCATCAATTACCGACCACACCGGTTGACGGCAGGTAGTCGTTGCGCCCATTGCATTCGACGAGCCCACCCAGTTCAATAACCGTGACTGGGGCAATAACGTCTGTGGTCGAAAATTCCTGTTTAGGCCAGCAGGTCGTCCGCTCGTTGCCGCAGCTTCGAAATGAATTTATGGATTTGTCAGTATGCGTTGGCTCGTGATCGCCATCTTGATCTTGGCAGGCGTAGGCGGCGTATTCGTTTGGCAGGAGCGGCAAAAGGAAATCGCCGCGGCGAAAGCTCGTGAGCGCCCCGCAGTCTGGAACAGCGTGTCATCGCTGGGGCGGATTCGACCGCTGGACGACGTTGTCGAAGTGGGGGTCGACGCGAGTCGGCGGCTCGCAAAATTGTTTGTTACCGAGGGCCAGTTAGTTAAAAAAGGAGACGTCCTCGCTCAGCTCGAAGATTACGAAGAACTGAAAGCTGCCGCTGAACAGGCCGCCAGTCGGCTCCGAGGTGGTCAGATGCAACTGGCAGCCCGCCTCGATTGCGAGATGGCTCATATCGCCCGCGCCGAAGCAGACGTGAATTCGCTCAAGGCCAACTATCCTAAGGACCTCGAGATTCAAGAGGCCTCGATCGAGAAACTGAAGACTGAGCTGGGGTTATGCCAGCAAGAATCGGAGCGCTACGAACGGCTGTACCGTGCGAAGTCGGTCTCGCTGGAAGAATTCGATCGAAAAACGACGGAAGTTGTTCAGCGACGGAAATCGCTGCAAGTGGCCGAAGCCGAGCTCAGCAAGCTCAAGGCGGGCTTTCCTCTGGAGTTGGTCAAAGCTGAGAGCAATCTTGCGCTGGCCAAAGCGACACTCGCTCTCGCGCGGCCCACAATCGACATTCCGACCCTCGAGTGCAGCGTGGAATTGGCAAAGGCACAGTTGTCGCGGGCTATCGTGAGCGCGCCAAGTGATGGCCAGATCCTCAAGATCCGGGCTCGACCGGGCGAGGTCGTGCGCAGCCAGACGATCCTGACCATGGCCAATCTTGAGCAAATGTGCGTCGTGGCGGAAATCTACGAGACTGATCTCCTGCGGCTGCAAACCGGACAAAAGGCCGTCGTGACGGCAGCGGCGCTGAGCAAACCGCTGACCGGACAGGTCCTGTTCGTGGGCCGTTCGATCAACCAGCAGGCCGTGTATGATCTCGATCCGGCGAGTCCATCGGACTCTCGTGTCGCCGAGATCCGGATTCTGCTCGACGAAGTCCAACAAGCTTCGCGGCTGGTCAATTTGCAGGTTGCAGTGGCGATCGACGCGCCCGCGGAGGCGGTCCTGCCGGTCCTGGCAACGGATTCCGGCCACGGGAGCTCCCCGTGAGCGTGCCGCTGGCTTTGCGGAATGCGATGCACAACAAGCTTCGCACGCTTCTGGCCCTCTCGGCCATCACTTTTGCGGTTGTCCTGATTTTCATGCAACTCGCGTTGTTCGAAACCTGCGAGTCGTCGGCCAATGTCGTGACCGACATGTTCGACTATGATCTGCTGCTGACCTCGTCGCAGTACTACAATCTGCAGCAACCGGGAAACATCGATTTATCCCGGTTGTATCAGGTCCGCTCCGCTCCGGGTGTGACCACGGTTTGCCCAGTGTATCTCTCGTTGGTACCGCGCCGCAGTGTCGATGACGGCAGTCGCAGCATCTTGATGATGATCGGCCTGTCACCCAAGGATCCCGTCTTCGCCAAGCAGGAAGTGGTCGCACTGCTGCCTCGCCTGCAACGCACCGATACCGCGCTGATGGACCGCCGCTCGCTGGCGAATTTTGGCACAATTCGTGAAGGTCAGGTCGCAGAGATTGCTGGCCGTAGAGTCGAGGTTGCAGGCCTGTTTTCCAATGGCGGCGGAATGAGTGCTGGCAGCTTGCTGATCGTCAGCGACCGGACTTTCAGCCATTTGGGTCTACCTTTGAATTCCGCCACACTGGGACTGATTAAGTTGCAGCCGGGGGCTGATCCCGCCACGGTAGCCGGTGCTTTGCAACACCGCCTACCTCAGGACGTGACCGTCTGGCAGCGCAGCGCCTATCGTGATCGTGAAGTCAGTTATTGGGTTTGGGTGAAGCCTATCGGAGTGATGTTCCGTTCGGGAGTATTCATTGGGGTGGTCGTGGGAGCTGTGATCTTGTACCAGGTTCTCGCCACTGACATTTCCAATCGCCTGCGGGAATATGCCACGATGAAGGCGATGGGTTATTCGGACGGGAGCATTAAAAAAACGGTCTTTCAACAGGGAATACTTTACGCGTTGGCCAGCTATCTGGCAGGGCTCATGGGAGCATTCGGCCTGTACTGGCTGATGAGCGTGAATATCGGCATGCCCGTTCCGATGACCGTGGCGCGGGCGGGCTTTGTTTTAGGATTGGTACTGATGTTAAGCGTTTTTTCCGGTGCGCTGGCGCTTCGAAAATTGACCGCCGCCAATCCCGCCGATCTGTTCTGAGCAGGCAAAGATTCTGACTGGAGACGGTTCATGGCCACCCCGGTTGCCTGGCGAAATCTAACACATGATCTGCGACGGTTGCTGCTGTCGCTGGCGGGGATCGGCTTCGTCGTTTTGTTGATGTTTATGGAGATGGGATTCTCGAACGGCTGCTTCGATACCGCCACCCACGGCTATACACTATTCAACGCTGACCTGGTGATCGTCAACCGCATCTCAACTCCCGCGTCGCCGCAGCGATTCTTGCGGGACAAATTGTATCTGGCACGCAGATCATCCCTGGTAGCCAATGTCATTCCCATGTACGTGCAGGTTGGTGCCCAGTGGAAGATACCGGGCGAAGCGGGCCTGCGACGAGTCCGAGTGTTCGGGTATGACACGCGGCAGCGGCCCTTCTGGCCTTCAGAGTTCGCTCCACGCGGCGACCTGCAACAGCCCGGAGCGGTCTTGTTCGATTCGCGTTCGCGCGCGTTGCTGGGCAAACCCGTTCCAGGAACTGTCACGGAGCTGAATGGCCGAACGATCAGCGTCGTAGGACTGGCTCCCATGGGGGCCGATCTGGATACCGACGGCAATCTGTTTCTGGACCAAAGCACGTTTTTCGCCATCTTCGGCAAAGGGGGCAAAGGCCGTTTGACTCCGCAGGAGGTTGATTACGGTCTGATCCAATTGCGAGCTGGAGTCGACCCAACGCAAGCAGCGGTAGAACTTCGTACGCTGCTCCCTGGCGACGTGCGCGTATTGACGTTGTCCGACTACTGCAACGATGTGCAGATGTACTGGAGCCGCAACACGGCCGTGGGGTTCTTATTCAACATGGGGGTGGTCGTAGGATTTTTGATCGGGATGATCGTGTGCTATCAAATCCTGTTCACCGATATCAGCAATAACTTATTGCCGTTTGCGACCCTGAAGGCGATGGGTTATCGAACTGGTTACCTGGTCAAGCTGGTGTTGGAACAAGCGACATTCCTGGCTCTGTTGGGCTTTGCATTGGGGGTGAGTGGTGCTTGGTTTCTCTATTGGATCATGGAGTCACAAACGGGGCTGACGATGGCGTTGACGCCACTGCGGATTGCCACGATCCTGTTGTTGACGCTGGTCATGTGCCTGGCGGCCGGACTCATGGCACTCTACAGAGTGATCCGTATTGATCCGGCCGACTGCTTCTAATTTGCTGGAAATTGAGAACCGCCTTGCAACCGCAATCGAGCAACACCGGAAGAGCGGCGGCCAATGGGAAACCGCCCATCGTGAATTTTTCCGGGCTGAATCATCATTTCGGCCTTGGTGACGCACGCCGGCAAGTTCTGCACGACATCCATCTGGCCATGTATCCCGGCGAGATCGCGATCATGACGGGACCTTCGGGTTCGGGGAAAACTTCGCTGCTGGTGTTGGCGGGAGGGTTGCGCGCAGTCCAGGATGGCAGCCTGAATGTCCTGGGCCGCGAGATGCGAAGTCTTAGCGCCCATGAACTGGTCGAAATCCGTCGCAGTATCGGATTCATCTTTCAGTTCCATAATCTGTTCGAGTCATTGACCGCGATCGAAAACGTGCAGATGGCGCTGGATCTTCATTCGTACTCGACCCGAGAGAAGCGCGATCGCGCCGCCGAGATGCTGGCAAAGCTCGGACTCGAACATCGCATGCATTACAAACCCAGTTCACTGTCGGGGGGACAGAAGCAGCGCGTCGCCGTAGCTCGGGCTCTCGTTAACAAGCCCCGGATTATCCTGGCCGATGAACCTACCGCGGCACTCGATAAAGAGTCGGGACGGATTGTCGTCAACTTGCTCCAGGATCACGCTCGCGCCGCCGACGCTGCCATTATCCTGGTCACTCACGACAATCGGATCCTCGACGTCGCCGACCGCATTGTCACGCTCATCGACGGCCGAATCGTCTCGCGCGTGGAAGTTGGCGAAACGAACCTGATCTGCGAGTTCCTGAGGAAGTGTCCCGTCTTTGCGAATCAATCGCCCAGCGAGCTCACGGAAATCGCTCAAAAAATGGCCTACGAAAAGTATCCACCCCGCGAAGTCATTTTTCATCAAGGCGATGAGGGAGACAAGTTTTATCTCATTCGCGAAGGCCAGGCG
>CBIHQO010000441.1:0-5996 GCA_966211735.1 uncultured Schlesneria sp. | reverse complement strand
TACGATGTCCAAAAAGGTGATTTCGAGACCCTTTGCTTGTGAGGAGGGTTGGTTGATGAGCTACTTGTCGGGGCCTCCACCACTCCAAGATAAGCAAAAAGGAGAGACGATGTATGGACTTAAACTCTAAGTTGCTATCGCGTTATATCAACATCCTGAACGAATTTGGATTTGATTGCCGGGAAGAGCGAATCTTCTTGGAGACGCACAAGGGCAACAACCAGCTGATGCGACTGTGTCGGATGTCGAAACGGATTAAGACGGCGGTACAAGACAACATGCTCCGCGATCGCTCGGGGAGCACTAACTTCGAGGAAGTCTGATGATTGAGCAGAAACCATACGGCAATGACGGATGTGCTGGGCTTTCGTTATTTCGGCGGGTAAGCATCGATATCAATGACCTTGCAGCGATTGATGCGTTGCAGGTCGAAATTTTACCACGGCTTTTTGAAATGAGTCGGCACTTTTGCCGCCGGTATGGGCTTCCTCTATCAGACGCAGAAGACATTGCAGTGACGGTCTTTGGTGATCTCGTCCTTGACGCCAGGCGGAAGGGGTTCTTCTTGCGAACGGACACCTGTCGCGGGTTTTACGGATATCTTGAAGACGTGGTGGCGAACACCGTGAAAAAAGAACTCCGCAAGAACCTACGTCGAGACGAGGTCTACCGTGACCTGCAGTACTCCACAGATGACACTTACGAACAACAACAGTACGAGGAGGAGGTTGGGCCATCCGACACGGAACTCGTTTCGCTGCTGTTTGGTGCGGTGAATGATCAAACGAAGTCGTTAATCCTCGAACGCTTCGAGGGCGCCAGCCTGCGGCGGTTGGCTGCCATTACAGGCCTGCAGCAATCGACTATTGCCAAACGAATCACTCGCGGAATCAGCAAAATGATCGAGTTCGCAGAGCGAATGGGGTATGACACTTAAACGAGGAGATAATCAAAACCAACTAATCTCGTCTGGAAAATGAAAAAGGGCTGCACAGCTGGCGGCTGAAGCAACCCTTAGATGCCAGGTCGAGTTAGACTCAACCAACAATCCATCGGTAAGTCTAACATCGACCGCGATACCTGAAAAGGTTTATTTTGTGGCGAAGTTATTCTCATCCCCGGAAAGGGATATTACCGTGAAAACCCAAATCTGTAGCTTTCTGTTTGTTCTGTTCTTGGCTTCCTTGGCATCTGCGGCTGATCGCCTGCAAATCAAAGGCAGTCTTGAGTGTGTTCAGTACGATGGTCAACGAACTAACATCGAACTCGCTGTTGGTGATGTTCTGAAGATCGAGCTTTCGAGCCTGCCTCAAGATCCCATCACGTCGATCGAGATTGTTCATTCTCGGCAACGGCTGCAAGTTGGTCGAATCCTGGCAGAGTCCAATATCATGGATAACGGCGCCAGACCAGTTGGGAGCAGTCAATTAGGACTCTTCTTCTAAGTTGCTCAGTACGGCAATGAAACTTTGTTCGTACGAGCGATCCGCCAATCTGGCCCAGATCAAAGCTGGCGGCAGATCGACCTTCGGATCCAACCTCCTATTGGAGCCGTCGGGGCAACTGGATCTGTGACGACAGCGCGACCTGCCCGCTGAGCGGACCGTTATCGCCGAAGTGATGCCAGCCGATGGGTCGCATCGGCTGGCTCTTTTATTCAAAATCATCGCATCCCAAAAGGTATAAAATATGAAATGTTACATGATTGGCTATGATCTCAATCGACCCGGCCAAAATTACGAAGAGCTCGAAGACGCCATCAAAAGTTTGGGAACATGGTGGCACAATCTGGACTCGACTTGGATTGTCATGACAGGTATGTCCGCTGCTGAAATTCGAGATAACTTGTCGTCACACATTGATCGCAATGACAAGTTGCTCGTCGCTCAGTTGGCGGGCGAAGCCGCGTGGCAGGGATTCAAAACAAGCGGATCTCAGTGGTTGAAGCAGAAGCTGGAATCCGTGATCGTGTCGTGATCGCGGCGCAACGTGGAAAAGCCCGTCAAGAACTGACGGGCTTTCTTTTCGCCTTCAGGATCGCCGAGTTGCCCGGACGGGTGGCACGCCCTGACGCTTTGGGCTGTTGATTACACATAATTCGTTCTACTTCTCTGGTCCGAATTCAAGCCAGGCCGCCGAGTAATCGAGCATTCTTCTTAGTCCGATCCAGATTGGCAGGGGGCCTGTCGGCTTTTCTGAGGGGCGATTGTTATAGCCGCCCAAATGAGCGATCAAGGCCATGAATTCACCGAGCGATGGCGGGTGTTTGGGAAGTGGCTTTTTCTGGACGATCCGCCACACTGGCTTCCATTCATGGTCGGCGAAGATGACCGTGCAGGGGATTTCAGGAGTCGTTCGATTGAGATAAGTCAGGTACAGAACTCGCCAGGCGATGATGTTGTAAAACGCCAGACAATTCAGCAGCCGCGAACGGGTTTCCAGTTGAATCTTTTCGACCTGGCAGCCTGTTTTCAGCGTTCGGAAATAGATTTCCACGCCCCAGCGGGCGGTGTAATACTCAATTGCTTTTCGCACATCCTCATCTGTTTCGATGGGCAGGGTCGTCATCAGTAGCCAGGAGATCCTCGTGCCATCGGTCGGCCCATTGATCTCTTCGACCGAGATGACTTGATGCGTGATGGTCGAAAGCCCGGTCCGAACACTCGGAGGTCTCACAGCGATTGAGATGGCACGGACAGCCAGCGTGGCCTGACGGGCCTGCCGTTTGGGTGTCAAACTCAAGTCGACGGTATATTGTGTTCGCAAGGGAGATTGGGCCACTCGATCACGGACTTTGTGATACGTGCGCCGACTGACTTCCCGGTTGACTTCCGGCGTGTTGCGATTCTCATGAGCTCGAATGACATAGTCAGCACGAGGCTCGGGCTGGTCCTGGGCCGCCAGAAAGACGTCGTAAATATCCGCTTCGGAGTCGGCCACCATCACGATTTTCGTCTGGAGGCACTGCGAGGCTAGCACACAAGCCTCCCGGTATCCCTGGAGCCAGCGAAAACTCTCTTTGTCTTCAATCGGACGCTTGTCGTCTCGAGGCTGCTTTCCCAGGCTGTCCGGCTCACGATCGAAGGTTTCGGTAGCCACTACCCCTAAAGGAAGCTGGTCGGGGGTCAGGGCCAACTGAACGTGCTGATAAAATCCCAGACGCGAGACTTTATTGAGGCAGAGCGCATCTTTGGCAGGGTGCGCGGTGTAATCCAGTTCGGTCGTATCCTGCACAAGCAGGACGATCGGATGTTCACCGACCCTGCGCATTGTCGCTTCACGATGCGGCTTCAGAATCTGCTCTGGCGACACGTTCGGATTATTAAACAACCGATACGCCGCCTGGGTGTCTGCCCATCCATTCGTCGCGGCATTGATACTGGCTTCGGGGTTGGCTGCCAATGTTTCAATGACCTTGCGACTCCGCTGATTCAGTCGTTTATCACCCAGAGAGATCCCCTCCAACTCATCCCCAATTCCATCGCTCATCGTCCGCTTCCTGCAAGAATGACACTGCCAATTCCTGCAAGTGCGGCTGCGCAAATGCCGTGCCGACGATTGTGGAGATCTGTGTAATCAACAGCCCAAAGCGTCAGGGCGTGCCTCGCCGCCTGGGCAGGCCGTCCAACTTACGGTCTGGTCAAATCAGTATCCTTGTGGCCCGGGGGTTCCGGCGGCTCCACCGGTTCCTCCGAATTGACCGGCGCTGCCTCCGGCACCACCAGGACCGCCGGGGCCGGTACCGCCGCCTCCTTGGCCTCCATCTCCCCCGTTGCCAAAGAGCAGTCCGCCGTTGCCGCCGGTACCACCGGGACCGCCCATACCGTTCGCGCCGCCTGCCCCGCCTTGCCCACCCGCGCCGCCGTTACCGTACTCGATGGCGTTGCCACCAGCACCGCCGGCGCCACCATTGCCGAACAATGCAGCTCCGCCCGTGCCACCGTTGCCGCCGTTACCGTTGAGCAGGCCGCCAGCGCCGCCGTTGCCGCCCGCCCCCGCGCTGTTGAAGCTCACGCCGCCGCTGCCGCCGGTTCCTCCGGCTCCACCGTTGCCGAACAGTCCGGCGGCTCCGCCGTTGCCGCCCTTCTGGCCGGGCGCACCGGCCCCACCGTTGCCGCCGTTGCCCAGCAGGAAGCCGCCAGGCTGACCGCTTTGCCCAGTCCCCGGAGATCCATCGGCGCCGTTGCCAATTAACGGGCGCCCACTCAGTATCTGGAAGAGGACATTGATATTGATCTGGCTCGATAGATTCGGCACACCCTGCTGCGGAGTGGCCGCAAACGAAGGTGCGACGCCGGCGAGTGACATCGCCGCGGCAAACAGAAGCGCTGGACGGAGCATGGAACACCTCTTTCGTTAGAGTGGTCAAAAAAAACTCAACAGCGTACCTCAAGGGGCTTTCACTGTATCCGCAATTTCGGCGAGGCGAAATTCGTCTCGTGAATCCGTTTCAGCGATTGGCGGAAAGACGGCGCGGATGCGTTCTATGGCTCGGTATGTGCAAATCGTCGCTCTTCTGACAATGATTTCGACGAGACAAATTTGCGGAGTGATGAGGTTCAGAGCGGCGGGGTGGCACTCAACGCGGGTAACGATTTTAGAGAGGAGAAAGAAGTCTTGATGCGGACAGCGCGGGCGGCGCTGATTGAGGTCGTCGAAAAAGCCTCGTGTGCCACGGCTGAGTGACTTCGGCGCGGCCAAACAGGGGAAGTCGGACAACCCGGTGGCCTCTTCCCGCAAATCGACACCACTAACAACAACGGTTATCGTGTATCATCACCCAACCATCCAAAACTCAAAGGCTCCTCCGTGATTTCGGCTGCCGACACCGCGACACCTCTGTTGGTCGAACTGTCTGATGTGTCGCATGCTTATGGGCGGTTTCAGGCTCTGAAAAACATCTCGTTGCGGATCGAGCCCGGGGCCATCGGGCTGGTCGGACAGAATGGGGCGGGGAAATCGACGCTGCTCAAGATTTTGTTGGGATTGATGAAGCCGACTTCGGGTGGCGGCACCGTCCTGGGTCTCGATCTGATTCGGGATCGCGATGAACTTCGTAGCCGGATTGGCTTCATGCCCGAAGCCGAATCACTGATCCCCGGCATGCGCGGTGTGGACCTGGTCGGGCTGGCGGGTGAACTGTCGGGGATGCCGCGGCGACAGGCACTCCGTCGCGCCCACGAGGTCTTGTCGTACCTGGAACTCGACGAAGTCCGCTATCGCCGCTGCGACGACTATTCCGTCGGCATGAAACAACGACTGAAACTGGCCGCGGCTCTGGTTCATGATCCGCAGTTGCTGTTGCTCGATGAACCGACCGCCGGGCTGGACCCGCAAGGTCGTGAATCGATGTTGCGATTGCTGCATGCGATCGCCGGACGGCATGGCAAGTCTCTGATTCTTTCGACGCATTTGCTGGGAGACATCGATCGTGTCTGCGGCCAGGTGATCATCGTGGATCGCGGCTCAATCCTGGGCTGCGGCCGAATTGGTGAACTCCGTCAGCACTGGCAGGGTCGATATCGACTTCGCTGGCGCGGTGAGGGGCCGTTCGCGGAAGCCTTGCGAGCCACGGGCCTGACCGTCCAATTGCGGCCCATCGCCGGAGAAGCCGATGTCGAAGTTCCGCCGGGCTGGAAGACAACTCGGTTCTTCGAGATTGCCGTGCAGCAGAATGTCGTTTTAAGCGACATCGTTCCGGAAGAAGAGGACCTGCCGAGAATGTACCACCGCTTGATCGGCACGCCATGACCTCTAAAGAACATCGCCGCCTCGAATCACTCCCTCGCTAATTGCTTATTGCAAATCGCTCCTCGTCGGACAAGATTGATGCAGCTTGATCAGGCCGGATATCGAACATGGGACGGACGGCGGCGCTCGCCGTGGTGGAGTTGCCTCGCCATCGTTCGCGTGGGACTCAACCTGATCTTTCGGCGGTGGGTGTTCTGGATCCTGATCGGCCTGGGGCTGCTGAACTTTCTATTTCACTTCGCCTT
>CBIHQO010000440.1:0-6010 GCA_966211735.1 uncultured Schlesneria sp. | reverse complement strand
CCAAAACAAGATGAAAACAAAAACTGTGCCGTAAACTCAGGCCTCGCCCTCCCAAAGGCAATGTCTTAGTCTTGTCGCGCTATCATCACCCGTTTTTTCAATTGAGATCGCCCACGGCCATTTAGCTCTCGATGATGGGACGGATGACCTCGCCATGAACGTCGGTCAAGCGGAAATCGCGGCCAGCGTAGCGATACGTCAGACGCTGATGGTCGTAACCCATCAAATGCAGAATGGTGGCGTGAAGGTCGTGGACGGAAACTGGGTTCTCCACCGCTTTGAAGCCAAAGTCGTCCGTCGCCCCATAGATTGTTCCCTTCTTGATTCCACCCCCCGCCATCCACAGTGAAAAACCCCAGTGGTTATGATCGCGGCCCTGACTGGCTCCGGAACCGTCTTGTCCCATTTCCACCGAAGGCGTTCGACCAAATTCCCCGGTGCACAGAATCAATGTTTCGTCGAGTAGCCCGCGCTGCTTCAGATCGATGATCAGTGCCGCGAGACCCGAATCACATTGGTTAGCCACCTTGCGATGTTCGTCTTTGATGTTGGAATGGCTGTCCCACGGCTGCATGTCACCGTGCCAGGTCTGAACGAAACGCACGCCCCGCTCGATCAGCCGTCGCGCCATCAGCAACTGGCGATTCTGTGGCCCTTCACCGTAGAGCTTCTGAATGTGTTCCGGCTCTTTCGAAATATCGAAGGCATCACTCGCTTCCGTCTGCATGCGAAACGCCAGTTCGAACGATTTGATGCGCGATTCGATCGCCGCTTCACCCGGGCGGTTTTCCAGATGTTGAGCATTCAGTTGCTGCAGTAACTCGAACTGTCGCGATTGTTCTGCCGAGGAAACTCGCTTGTTCTGCAGGTAGTCAATCAATCGCGTCGGGTCGGGATTCGATGTGTCGACACGTGTTCCCTGGTAAGAGCCGGGAAGAAATGCCGATCGCCAGTTGCCGGCACCGCCCACAGGCATGCCGCCGGGACACAGCGCGATAAACGCGGGAAGGTTCTCATTGCTCGATCCCATCCCCCAGGTCAGCCATGAACCCAGGCTGGGGCGAACCAGGCGCTGATCGCCCGTGTTCATCAGCATCAACGACATCTCGTGGCTGGGGAGTTCGGCGTGCATCGACCGAATGACTGTCATCTCGTCGACGCACTTGGCAAGTCGCGGAAAGAGATCGCTGACGGGAATGCCGCTTTCGCCGTGATTCTCGAACTTGAACGGGCTGGGCAACGCCACGCCCGTTTTGCGTTCGGTCTGCAGGTTCTCAAACGGCAGCATCTGCCCGGCTCGACGAGTCAGCTCTGGCTTGGGATCGAAGGTATCGACCTGCGAGACACCACCGTTCAAAAATACGTGAATGATATGCTTGGCGCGGCCAGGAAAATGAGTCCGCTTGCCCCCGTCATTCTCTTCGGCGGACGCCGTATTCCCCAGCATATTTGCCAGTGCGAGACCGCCGAATCCCATACCGCATCGTTGCATCCAGTGCCGTCGTGTTTGGATGGTCATGTTTATGCTCTTTGTCGACTGGGCCACTATTAGAAAAAGAGGCGAACTCGGGAATCAGACCACCGGGATCAATCGAGGAACGTGAACTCGTTTGACGCCAGCAGAGCATGCGCCAGCAGGATCCAGCCCCGTTCCGGATCGGCGGTGGTGTTCTCTTTCGGCTTCGCGGCGATCATGGCATCGCTCAGAAACGTCTTGGCCTTGCCCACTTCCGACTCCGTCGGGTTTCGGCTAAGGGCTCTGTGGAACATCGCCGCGATACGATCGTCGTCGCTGGCAAGATTCTGTTGCTTTGTCAATGCCGCCAGCCGTGCTGCTCGGTCCTGGATGAAGTCGGAATTGAGTGCGAACAGCGTTTGCTGAGGCACCGTCGTTTCAGGTCGCTTTGCTGTACACGCATTCGGATTGGCCGCATCAAACGTGCTCATCAGGTTCGCAATCATGTCTCGATTAACGAACCCGTACACGCTGCGCCGTGGAATTGCCGGTGAGGCATTCAGATCGATCGGCCGGCCTCCCATTGTGGTATCCAATTCGTCGCACGCGGCCAGCATGGAATCACGCATCGATTCAAAGTCCAATCTTCGACGCGGCATCCGCCACAGCAGTTGGTTTTCCGGATCGACTTGACGGCTCTTTTCGTTCTCGACGGCCCCCTGATGATACGCCTGGCTCAGCATGATCTGTCGATGCAGCCACTTCAGGGACCATCCGTTCACTCGAAATTGATCGGCGAGGTAGTCCAGCAATTCCGGATGCGTCGGAGCCTGGCCGCGAGTTCCAAAATCATCCGGCGTTCGGACTAGACCGGCACCAAAATGATTCTGCCACGCCCAATTGACCAACACGCGGGCCGTGAGCGGATTGCTGTCCGAAATGATGGAGTGAGCCAGACCAAGTCGTCGCTTTCCATCTTCGAAGACCGGGGTTGGGACACCGGGTAGCATCGAGATGAACCTGGGTTGGACGACTTCCCCACGTGAGAGAGGATTTCCTCGCAGGAAGACATGTGCTGCTTTCGGCGCCGGATCTTCCTGCACAATCATCGCTCGTGGAGGCGACCCGGGCGACGACAAATTCAGTTCGTGAATTGCTTCATCTTTTCCACTGATCAGATCACTGATGGTTCGATTCGTCAGTCGCACGGCCTCTTCTTCCGGAATATCGAATGGCGATCCTGGAGCATACAGGTGATGACGAATCTGTCGATGCGAAGGACTGTTGATCGCCTGATGCTGAGGATGATCGTCAGGCAGGACCGTGGCGCCCTGGGCCGCTTCATTGGAAGTTTCCAGCAGCGATTGCAGCCACAAGCGATGTTGCTCTGCAAACACTTTTCCGTAGACCGTTGCGGCATCACTTAAGGAATTGGGCTTCTGTGCAACCAGCGCATCGACAATAAACGGACTCCATTTCGGAGGTTCACCCCGGAGCGCATGCAGCTTGTCGGGCGTCCGGCCGATGGCATCCAGTTCACCGGAGAGTCGGCTCAAATACTCATCCCGGCGTTTCTGAAATTCGGCCTCCGGTATCGTTCCCCAAGACTGCATTTCGAGCCACGGACCAAAGACTGGATCCGTGTTGCCGAGTTTTCGCAGGTAGTCGCGCCAGCGATTGAAGACGAACGGTCGAATATCGTCCGTGCGATACGAAAGGAACTGCGTCGACAGATCCTGCTCGCCAACCCCCTTCGCGATTTCTGTCAGATAAAGTCCGACCTGCATCCGCAGGCGATTCCGCATGACTTCGCTTTGCTCGCGCGCAAACTGTTGATACTTCGACTTCAGGTCGCGAAGAGTTCGTTCGTACGCCTGGCGAGCATTGTCATCGGCGACAGTTCCGATGGCCGGCAATTGCGTCGGAGCCTTACTGGGTGCAATCGTGGCGTACAGAGCGTAATAGTCGGTCGTTGGAATCGGATCGAACTTGTGGTCGTGACATCGCGCGCAGGTGACAGTCAGTCCCATTAGCCCGCGAGTAATCACATCGATCTGATCGTCGATCGTGTCGTGATAGTTTCGAAACTGCATCCCCACAGTCAAAAACCCGAGAGCTGCCAGCGACGGATTGTCTTCCGATGTTCCCAGTTGATCGGCCGCGATTTGCTCCAGCAGAAAACGATCGATGGGCAAGTCCTTGTTGAAGGACTTAATCACGTAGTCGCGATACGTATAGGAAAACGGGAAGGTCGTGAAACCAATCGCCGCGCCGCCATGCGTGTCAGCGTACCGCGCGATATCCAGCCAGAGGCGTCCCCAGCGTTCGCCGTAGCGAGGCGACTCCAGCAGGCGGTCGATCAGTCGTTCGTCGCTTCCGGGTGCCAGATCTTTTTCGAATGCTTCCACCTCGGCCCATGTCGGAGGCAGTCCGGTCAGGTCGAATGTCGCCCGACGAATGAACTGGGCTCGACTGACCGGCCGGGAGTAACTCAGGTGCGCTTTGTTCAGTGCATTCAACAGAAATCGATCGATGGGAGACGCACTCGCGTTCGGCGGCAGAGCATCCAATAGTGGCTTCGACGGGGCGATGGGCTGAAACGCCCAATGGCCCGAGTACTTTGCCCCTTCGTCAATCCACCGTCGCAGCACGTCCTTCTGCGCTGCAGTCAAACGTTTTCCCGTCGCCGCGGGCGGCATGACAGAGTCGGGATCTGTCGATTCAATCCGATGCACAAGCTCACTGTCTTTGGCGGCACCAGCAACGATGGCAACCTGCTTGGCCTGGACTTCCAGATCCAGTCGCAACTCGGTCCCCTTCCGCTTGGCGTCGGGACCATGACACTGAAAACAATTCTCGGCCAGGATCGGACGCACCTGACGATTGAAATCGATCTGCGCGTGCAGAGTCGTGCAGGAGGTGACCCACATCAACAGGGACAGTGTGGCACGGACACGATCGGAAGCGGAGGCGGTCAGCATGAGCACTTCTCGGATGCGGTCGGATGGATGGCGGGCGACGAATAAGGGCGCACTTCAGTCTACGGTGTCCCACCCCCGTTCGAAAGTAGCCGCATCATTCCAACACACCCAATCCCGCTAAATGGCGATGCGAGATCCGGCTCGCGAATTGGCGGTGTGACGATTAACTCGATTGGTAATTCAGTCCCAGCGGGACGGCAGACAATAGCCCACCGTTGAATCGGCCGTTTCAACGGTGGGCTATTGTCGGTCGTCCCTGACAGAACTGAAGACATTCAGAAGACGACAAGAAGAGCATCGTTTTTAAATCGTTCATTAAATTCGGTGTCCCGAAAAACAAACGATATTCCGCGATCGACACAAACCGTACTGACGATACACTTGTCACAGGGCCAGGTAATTCAATTGTCCGGGACATTGGAATGCGCTGCCCATACTGCAAATCGGTCCACGTCCGACGTAGTCGGTCCCCTCTTCGTGGCCTGCTGTCGTTGCTCTTAGTCTGCATTCACTGCCGAACGTGCTGTCGCGAATGCCTGAAGCCGATCTGGTCGCGAATACCGTCCAGTTCATCAGCATGAGCACTCGGACGACCGAGCACATCGAAAGATGTCACGAGGGTCGAGTGGTGGTAGTTCGTGAATTGAACCAGGCGACGATCAAGACGATTGCCAGACCAACGACCAGACCTGCCCCGAAACCTTGTGTGACGCCCAGTCCCAAGCCTAAGTGGACTGAATTGAATGATATGTCGGGTGGCATACGAAATACGATCCGATAGTAATCGGGGGCGATCCAGCCGAGGGCTGATCCGGCCAGTCCACCCATGAGGGCGAATGTCAGTCCGGCGGATATCGTAATCACAAAGCCCCGCATGACGGTCATGATTCGCCCCCTTGATCACTCTTAGGCCTGAACACACGAGCTCCTTGCCACTCGTTCGCCGCGATTACTACTGCTTCTGGGGTCTTGTGGTCTCCTTCATACTATGGAACGTGAGATTCACAGGGAATCGAACAGCCTGACGATCCTCTCTGCCGTGCTGCGTCCGCTTTGTGGATTTGTGCCGGTTACTACTCGCCCCGAGGTAACGGAATAGTCGTCGAAAGCGTTCATTGACGTGCTGTAGTCGGCACCGGCCGCCGTAACCGCTTCGACGATCGGAACGACTTTGTCTTCTCTCATTTTGTCCAGAATATTGAAAATGAGTTCACCCTCGATCGTGAAACCGGTCACCGTCTTGCCATGGATAATGGATTTGCCCGTTTTCGAGTCGATGATTCCGGGCATGAGTGCGGGACCGTGACAGACTGCGCCGACGATGCCGCCTCGATCCCAGACATCGGCGGCGATCGACTGCAGACCCTTGGCCGTTGGGTAGTCGTACAGGGCCGCGTGACCGGCGGATGCAAAGAAAACTCCGTAGGCACCCATTTCCAAATCAGACGCCTTCTTGAGATGGGACTTCAACTTCACCATGAAGGGATGGTTCGGGTTGTTGTAGACGGCCAGATCACTTCCCGACAGAAATGGCGGCGTCAGCGAATTGAAGTCGAAGCCAAAGGTGCCGGTC
>CBIHQO010000439.1:0-6019 GCA_966211735.1 uncultured Schlesneria sp. | reverse complement strand
CAAGATGATCGCGACGCCAAGGCGCTGACCAGCGTCTTGATGGACGAGGTGATCCCGCTGTTCTACGAACGCGACGAAGACGACGGACTGCCGAATTCGTGGATCGCCCGCATGAAGCGATCGGTCCGAACCCTGGGCTGGCGCTTTAACGCCGACCGCATGGTGATGGACTACGTTCAGCAGGCCTACATCCCTGCCGCCGGCGGCGTGTCATGCGATATGAACCGGTTTGGTTGATCGAACGATCGACTCGGTCGTCCTCGAAAGAAGCCGCCGCTGATGGACTCTCGATCCTCAGATGAACAACTCGACGAAACCGCATCCGATTCTCGGCTGCGGTTCGTCGATATTGTGAGGATCGTTGGATTCGGCGTCCTTGGTGCGGCAAGCCCTTGGGTGGCATGGGCGCTGCTTGCTGCAATCCTGCCGCTCTTGGGATATCGGTGGGATTTCTTCAGCCACTTCCCGGCTGCGAAGATCTCTTTCCCGACTTCTTTGATTTGTGGTCTGTTGCATGCCTTGGCTGAGTGGCGGTCTCTCTTACGCTGGTCACAGTCCAATCAGTCAGCGGTCGAACTCGCCGCTCGCCAGTATTTTGAGGCACATGGCTCTGAGCATCTGGGTCCTGAGCACATCGGGGCCCTCGCCGCAAATGCGGGAGCCGACTTATGGTTGTCAATCGGACAACCTCGAAGCTCCGACTGGGAAGGCCTCGTCGGCAAGCCGATCGACGGCACCCGATTCTGCGAAGTCACGTTCTGCATCAAGCGGCATGATCGAGCAGACGACCTCGCCAAGCTTTTGGTGGAAGTGAATCACTGCTGGCGATCTAAGCGATCAATCTACGCAGTCTGGTATCCAGAAGGACAGGGGGCGGTTTCCCCTGGTCAGCGAATTGATACCGAGCAACTATCTTCTACGACCGAAAGAGGTTGGCTGACGCGACTTCGTCGAAAGTAGCGGCTTATCGCTCGTCGTCTGCATTCCCTTGGGGTTAATCGCATGCACTATGACCGCGATTCGATCGAGGTAGTCGATGCTGTGAAAGTTATCCGCGAGCACCGCGAGATGTTTTTGCCCCCGGATCGACCGATGGGTGAATACCTCGCCGAAATTACGGCAAAATTGGCTGAGCTCCGCGGTTCTCAACCGGCGACGGTGGATCAGCTCGGCAACGGGTGGAAAGTATCGTCCGCAGTGGACTGGCTGCGAGAGTTTTCAACAGACGGGGAGTTCAGCGTCTTTGACAAGATGGTTCCGTATCCCGCCGCTGGTTTGTTCATGTTCCACCCAGAAGTACTGCTCACCGCCTATGCCAACTGCGTTGTAGCAGTAGCCGATCAGCGGATTGAAGTACGTCCTGCCGCTTACCCGGTTCCAGATCACGTCCGCGAGTGGCTGCTACAAGTCTCGGGCCGAAGCATCTGTTTCGAAATCCGTGATGATTGAAGATGAACGCTTGTCGGCGGTGCACAATTCCCCAAGACGACAGGAGCGGCTGGAATTGAGAGTCTTGCCCGAACCTTGAGAAGCTTTAGGGGCTTCGACCGTTTGAACATGCGAGAATTATTCCCGTTCCGCGCTGTGACAATACACCAGCAGCATCTCTCGTTATTTGCCCGCGAATTCACTTGGCAATCCGTCAATTCTGTGAAAGTATTGGAACGACATCACACTGCTGCTTGGATCGGCCAAAAGAATGCATGACTCGTCGGGAGTGTCATGATAAACTTCGAGAGAGAAGAGGAGTGCTCATATGAATGTCAGTGTCAATTTTCCAGACGAACTCGAAAACACATTGCGTCTCACGGCAGCGGCAGCGGGTACGGATGTCGGAACGTTCATCAAACAAATTGTCGCGGAGCGATTGGCAGTGGCGGACTTGCCATCAGAGTCAGACCGCATCTCACCGCAGGTTTTTGCGGAGCGCCAAGCGGCGTGGGTCAAGTTGCATCCGGTACTAGACCATGCAATCGACGATAGTCGAGAATCCTTCTACGCAGGTCGCGATTGATGCGGATTCTGGTCGACACCAATATCTTGCTGCGTCGAGCTCAACCGGCGAGCGCACATCATCAGATGACGCTTGATGCACTGACAGCGTTGGTGCGTGCGAAAGTCGATCTCTGCCTAGTGCCGCAGGTGATCTATGAATTTTGGGTGGCGGCAACTCGTCCCATCGAGGTCAATGGATTGGGGCTCGATGTCGCGACGGCAGAACAGTCCGTAGACGCACTGCTGCGTGACTTTGTCCTATTCAGAGATGAGCGGGGAGTTTTCGATAACTGGCGAACGCTCGTCATCGCTGAGGCAGTAAAAGGGAAGACGGCCCATGACGCTCGGCTGGTTGCAGCCATGTAGCGGCATGGACTGACGAACGTCTTGACTTACAACACGCCGGACTTCGCTCGCTTCCGGGATATCAACGTCTTTGACCCCGGGCAAGTCTTGGCAGGACGGCAACCCGTCTAAACTTACAGAACACGTGGTGACTTCAGTCAGCTAGCCGTACTTCCGCGATGTCATTGCGGTCAAGTCAGCTGCGCTGGAGTTGCCTCGATGATTAGATCATCGGCCGCTCGCTCTCCACCAATGAAAAGAGCCCCGCTTGCGAACAAGCGGGGCTCTGGTGTTTCGTTGGTTGGCGTCGCGACTTATTGAGGAGTCGCTGGGCCGGTGCAGCGGATCAGATGATCGTGGTCGATGTAGACGACCTGGATTGTTTCGTCCTTGTGGAAGAACGGAACCGGCCAGTCGGATCGGATCACCTTGTCGTAGTACACGGTACACTTGTAGTGGCAGTGATGCAGACGAGCGGGGCCGACCAGTGGGTAGAACCGGCAATCATCCATCCGGTCCACGATCGGCTCGACCACCATCTTGACGTTGCTGCGTTGTGTTTCCGCCATGAACGCTGCACCACCCGATGTTTCGTTGGGCAGGGCTCGCATCACTTCGTCAGGATATGGTGGATCCTGGCAGAAGGTTGGTGCGTGTTCGCCTTCGACGGGATCCAGCACTGGGACCTTGTCGTAGCGTTCTTCGCGGATATACGCGTCTTCAATCAGTTCGCTGTAATAGGGACTGACGGGAATCAACGGAGTCGTTCCGAAGAAGCCGCCTAGTTGGAAGGCATTGTACATCAGGCCGGCAAACAAGCCGTAGCCCGTCATTGAGACCAAGATGCAGCCGCTATTGGTCATTGTCATCAGACCGAGGCCGACCATGAGACTGATGCGTTTGAGCAATGATCCTGGCTTCATCATCATTCCTCTCCGGGAATTCGCTGACTGTCGACGTCGAGCCGAAGTTGGCTTTAAGACGCCATCAGGGGGTGACTCATGAACAGAGCCGTCTGATGGTTTCTCATGTGTTTTGCAGATCATCAACTGATGACCCCGTCACACTCAGCGACCATCCGACCTGAACGGTTATGCTGTATGTATCGAGTCTTTCAGGTCAAAACTTGTGAAAATCTTCCGACTTTACCGATTATGGCGATCAGGTTGTTTGACCCCGTCATGAAATGGAAACAGCGTCTGCGAAAGGGTTCGCAGACGCTGAGCCATTCATCGGCAGCCAGATCACGGTCAACTGGCCGCCTTGCAGCAGATAGAGCTGACGCTATGTCTTAAAGGTTCTCGAAGCGAGCTTGTTTGTGGGCCCATGACAGACCGACCGTGTGAAGCATCGCGTGTCCTCAGGGGCAAGCCCCTGGACATCCGATCACCAGTTGTTTGGATTGAAGTACCACCACCATTTGTCGGTGCGGGTCCGGAACATCAGGTTCCATTGTCCATCATCCCATCGCAGGGTGGCATCGCGCCATCCCAGCGGAACTTGAGGATATGGATAGAACGGTCCGATGTAAGGGAACGCACTGGCACTGTACTGCGTCGGATAGTTCACAGCAGCCGAGTTCGGATACTGAGCGTAAGACGGCCAGGCATAGTCTGGCAGGCTTGGGTTGTTGTAGACGGCTTGCGAAGCACCAGCCCCGGGTTGACCGTAGGTGGGCGGCATCATTGGTGCGCCACCTGGACCCATCGGCATGGCACCCTGAGGCATGCCACCCATCGGACCCTGCGGAGGCATACCACCTGGACCACCAGGCATTCCACCATCCTGGCGATAAGCCGCCGGATGCATCTGAGCTCGTGGAGGATATCCCTGTTGAGGAGGATATTGACCTGGCTGTGGCTGGTACTGACCCTGTGGCGGTCCGTAAGGCCCTTGTTGAGGAGGACCAAACTGACCTTGAGGTGGTCCGTAGGGACCCTGTTGCGGAGCCGCGGCCATGGCCGGTTCTTGTGTGCAGGTCAGTCGGTTCGCGACTTGACGAACACCAGGAACGGCTTGAACGACTTGAGTCGCCGTGGCTCGTTCGGCCTGTGTCCCGACGCTGCCACCCAACAGGGCGACACCGTTGTTGTAACGGATCTCGATGTCGTAACCGTCCAAATTGGCCGCGGACAATGCCGCACCAATTTGATTGGCGACTTCTTGATTACCGCCTGCAGGAGCACTGACTTCATTGTTGACTTGTTGGACGCGGTTGCCGGCAGCGGGGGCAGCCATGTGATTGGCCGAGACCACGCCTCCACCAGCAGCCGGTGCTGCTGCGCTTGGCTTCTCGGCAGCCTTGGCTACCGGTTTGGCCACGGTCAATCGGTTGTCGACGCGTGTCACGCCGCCAACCTTGCCGACCGCTTCCTGGGCCTTGTCACGCATCTTGGGATCGGCAACGCTTCCGGACAGCGTGGCAACGCCGTTCCTGAAGTCGATGCTGATGTCGCCTTGAACTTTCTTCGCCTTCATGGACTTGGCGATTTCGTTCGCGACTTTCTGGTTCTCTTCTTTAACACTCTTCTCGGCCGCAGGCTTCTCGTCCGCCTTGGACTTGGCTCCAGCGGCGAGTGTCATTCCGGGTGTTGCTGCCAGCAACCCCAGCGTTAACACCCACTTCCCGTACTTACGCATGGAATGGTTCTCCTTCGATTCCTCGCTGACCGTCTTCGAATCTGCTGGGACGGGCTCATCCGGCGACAAGACATTCGAGAATGGCATCGAATGGACTTCATCGGAACTCCGGACGACGAATCAGCTGTTTGGTGGACCACATGGTCCGGCCAGAATTGCCGCGGGGACGGAACTTGTGCTCCGCCAACCCAGGCGCGCTGATTCCCCGTTCCATCTATTCATCGGTCGGGAAAGTCCGGATACACAAACTATTCTGGTTGTTTCGAGAAAATGAGTTCTAACGAAGAGGCCGGTTGAACCGAGTTCAGCGAATTTCGGACGGTTCTACTCGCCTCTTCGAACACGGAACCGTCTGATACGACTCTGGGATAAAATAGCTTAAAGTGTTGTTGGGTAATATGTTATGTGTATTGATTTGCCAAAGTTAGGCAGCACCTCGGTCTGTCTGTCCACGGATCCCGTCCGAATAGCTCCCCAAATTCCGCAGACTGCCAACTCGATTTCGCTGTGGAATGCTGCGGCGCTGGTTATCAGCTGCTCGTCGCAGTATACTCCCGACCCCGATTTACGTGCTGGTCGCGGATCGGTAACGGAAAAGCTGCTCGGCATTTAAAGAGACTCAGGAACGGCGATGGCTCGTAAATCACCCAGTCGGTTGGAAATGCGCAAGCAAGTCGAAGCGGCCGAAGCCGCTGGCGGCGAAAAGGGCGGCGAAGAGAAGAAGACGCGCGCTAAGTCGACGAAGGCGGCTGCCCCTCGCGCAAAACGCACTAAAGAAAAGGTGCAGGCGCGCAAGCGACTGGTTTGGGTCGTCTACAGCGGCAGCATGAAAGAAGAAGGACGCTTCGCCTACGACCAGCTGGAAGCGGCTCACGAAAAAATCGAGCAACTGAAGCTGAAGTCCAAGAAGCTGTACTTCATTCAGCCCGTCAAAGAGATCCTCGGTGAAGGTGGCGTGGTCATTGCCAAGTCGGCCGTGATCGATTTGGATGACGAACCTGTCAAGCCAAAGAAGAAACCAGCCCGCTCGGAAGATGAT
>CBIHQO010000438.1:0-6027 GCA_966211735.1 uncultured Schlesneria sp. | reverse complement strand
CGTATCGACACGTTCGTCCCAGTCATCGGTGTACAATGTCTCCACGACATCTTTCGATAGCCGCCCATCTTTGTGATAGCTGGGTGAGGCACCCAGGAACCCCAGCGCGACCAGGTCCTCTCGCGAGGTGCCCGGCATCAGGTCCGCGGCCAACTGCAATTTGACGAACCGATCGTAGGGGACATCCTTGTTGATGGCCTCGATGACCCAGTCGCGATATCGCCACGCGAACGGATACGGCGGCGTGGTCGCCTCGCCGGTGTAGTTGTCCTCGCCATAGTGCACCACATCCAGCCAGTACCGTCCCCATCGCTCTCCATAGTGCATCGACGAAAGAAGCTGCTCGACAACGCGCTCATAGGCATCGGTCGAGTCATCATGGACAAATGCTTCTACTTGTTCGTACGTTGGCCGGATGCCGATCAGGTCCAGATAGACTCGCCGAATCAGTGTCGCGCGATCGGCAGCAGGGGAGGGGACGAGGTGGTTTGCCCGCAGTTGCCCCAGGACAAAGTGATCGATCTTCTTTTTCGCCCAGCCAGCATCGTCCAGTACGGGAATGTCGATCGGTTTGACCGGTTGAAACGCCCACCACTTGCGACCTTCTTCCAGGTCGATCTTTTTCTTCGCAGAGCCTGGCGTCGCTGATGTGGCTCCTTCGCGCGGGTCGGGTGCGCCGCGTTCGACCCAGCGTTCAAATGCCGCGATCTGCTGAGCACTCAATTTCTCAGTCGGTGGCATCTGCAGGTCGGCGTCCGTCCACCGGATGGCCTGAATCAACCGGCTTTGATTCGGATCGAGACCGCTGACGACCGCGCCTCCCTCACCACCGGCAGCGACACCCGCGCGCGAGTCGAGGTACAGTTCACCTTTGAGCTTCTTAGCCTCGGCCGAATGGCAGCTATAGCACTTTTCCACCAGGACGGGCCGAATGTTCTTCTCGAAGAAATCGCGATCTTCGTTTGAAACCGTCGCGGCATTAGCGTCCGCAACGACGTCGTCGGCGGGCGCGGCGTTCGACCAGACCACCAGGGATAGAATCCCGGTGCAAAGCATTCGCTTCATCAACACAGCAAACTTCCTGTACCTTCGGGGCGACATCGCTCAGTTGTCGCCCCCACCTTGGCCCGCGTCCACTTCAGGATACCGTCCATCCTTCGGATAGTCTTCAGACCGGTCAATATTTGAACACTTCCCTCAATGGAAGCCGACGATCTGTGTCACGGTTGTAGTGAAAGAACGATCGACGCACTTGCTACAAAAAGTGCGGAGGTTCAATCGGGAATTGGCCACCTGTCCCCTCATCCGATTCCGCGACTACTGAGATTCATTTGCAGGAGCACTCGGCGCGAGTCTGCTGAGATCTGCTTCCTCAATCGTGCCGATTACAATCTGCTGCTGACCTCGCGCGTCGACCACCAGATCGTCTGGATCTAAACCGAGGCCGCCGAGTTCGAAGAGCTTCGGATCGACGTCTTCATTGACGGCTGTCCAGGCGAGTTCTACCGAATAGCTCTCTTTCTCATTGAAATGGCGTTGCAAGTGCAATGATGTGGGAACCCACACAGAATTGCGTTGGTCCCATTTCAAGTCGGCGACTTCGATCGAACTGGTCCAGCGATCCTTTCGCTTGTCGAGGGTATCCAACTCGGATCGGACGACCGTGAACCCTCGTTCGCAATCGATCCATAGTCTTTTGCGAACATCGGGTCGCAGCTCAAGTGTCACCTGACAAAGTCCATTGCGATCCCGCTTTATTTCGGTGAATGGCGAGACTTGGAGATTCTTGAGGGCGTTTTCCAATGTTCCACCTTCGATCGAACTCCATCCCAGCAGACCAAACGAACGGGCATCGAATGGCCGTGCAATATTTGGTGCCTTTCGATTGGGGGCTTCGATTCTCACCATTTGGCTCGTGCCGATTCCGCTAGTATCGTCAATTGCCAGTGTTAGCTCCGGCGTGCGAACATATTTCAACGCAATTCGCAGTGGCGTGACTTTCCCGTCCAGGATGAATACCGCCGGCTCTTCACGATCCCATCGGGTTTGCTTGCGAACGGAATCAAAGGCACCGAACGCTTTGATGATTCCGTCGGCTGTTCCATATCCCAACTGGGCTTGCTTATTCTCGCCCGTGACATGGAACACCCCTTTCAACAGTTTTCCCCGTTCGTTTTTCAGTCCCGTCAGGATTTGCTCTTTAGTGGGGCAATCTTCTTCAGCAAGAGCACCACTCGTGACTGCGAGCGAGATTATCAGGGCGATCGACCAACGATTGAAACGCATAGATCCGCGTTGAGGAAATGTCATCGTTACGCCTCCAGTCGAAATGGATTCGTTCGAACGCCACGGAATGGTCACAGAGTTTGTGTTTGCACGAAGAGCATGGCGAAGAGGAACCGAGTGTAGCAAGACAAATTCGGAGACTTCCAGCATTCGATTCGACGGGTTCCTGAAACAGCGCTTTGTCGCGAACTTTGAACAGAGTCGGTCACTGCAGGGATGCCACTCTTTTCTGCAGATCCATCGCAAATTGTCATCCAGATGACAACACGCCTTGGCTAACGCATCTACGATCTCCCTCAACACGTGTCCAACTCCTCCCGCGTCGATTGCGGTGGAAACTTAGTGTTGCTGGGCCTTTGAAAGGGATCAAAATGGCGTTACGAGTATCGATTGGTCTGGTCTCGATTCTGTTCGCAATGGGAGCATTCGCCTTCTGGTGTGTTTTCGAAACCGGGGCACAAGCAGATGATAAACAAGTCGCCGCAGCCAAAGAGTCACTGATCGAGTACACCGCCGATGGAAAAGCCAAAAAGCCGGTTGGCTATCGCCAGTGGATTTATATTGGAACCCCGGTGACGCCCAACGATCTGAACAGTGGCGAAGCCAGCTTCCCGGAATTTCACAACGTCTATATCGATCCTCAAAGTTTTGCTCACTTTGAAAAGACCGGTGAATACCGGGATGGCACAGTCCTGGTCAAAGAGCTGACGTCAGTGGGAACCAAGAAGGCGTCGAGCGGTAACGGCTACTTTGAAGGCGAGTTCACGGGACTCGAAATTTCTGTCAAGGACAAAAAGCGATTCGCCAACGATCCAGGAAACTGGGGATACTTCAGTTTTGGTCACCAGTACCCCCTGAAAGAATCTGTGGCGAAAAATGAAGTCGCGTCGTGTAACAGTTGCCACGAGGCGAACGCGAAGGATTTCGTCTTCTCGGTACACTATCCAGTGCTGCGAGCGGCCTTCACTTCGACCAAAAAATAAGCTCGACCATTCATCGGCTGTCCAGATTCAGAATTCTCATCTTTCTCATCTGTCAATTCGAACAAGCTTCAGTTCAGGAATAGTTCCATGCTCAACTTCAATCAGAGACCTCAGCAGTCCGGCCGTTTCCAGAGTGCTTCTCACTGCCTGGCGGTGTTGCTCGCGATTGGATGTACAATCGCAATGGTTGCAGGTACGTACGCTCAGGATCGCGCTGCAAAGCCGTTTTCCAAATATGTCGACTCCAAGGGAAACATCTCGCTACCCGACGACTTCGAAACTGCATTCATGCACCTCGGCACGATTGCCGTTGCTCCCAAGCAGGGAGCGGATGTCACTGAACTGCACGGAACCTATACGCGCGTTGAAGATGTTCAAGCCTTCCAGCAGAACGGACACTTCGCTGATGGGGCGATTCTGGTCAAGGAAGTTCGATCGACAAAGGGTGACGAACTTTCGACCGGACATGCTCGATTTGCGTCTGACGTGAAGGTCTGGTTTGTGATGGTGAAGGATGGAAGCGGCCGGTTCAAGGACAACGATCTGTGGGGCGACGGCTGGGGTTGGGCGCTGTTCAAAGGAGGTGATCGCACGAAGCAGGTGGCGACCGACTATCGCACCGACTGTCGTACCTGCCACGTCCCGGCCAAGGGAAATGACTGGATCTACACGCAATGCTATCCACTGCTGAAGCAGGGAATCGCGACGACGAAGGTTGAAACATCAGCCGCAGAACCCAATCCCCCGAAGGATCTGGTAGCACGGTTTCCACAATGGAAAGAAGCCCTGCGTCTGAAGGGGGACGCCCTCAAGGGGCGGGGCTACTTCGAGACCAAAACAATCAACACCTCGTTAGCCTGCGCCTCATGCCACAGTTTCGATCCGCGCGATACGATGAGTCGCGACGGAGACGGCCTGTTGCGTGCGGGATTTCCTGTGTTCGCTGCTGCCCATCGAACGAACATCAAGCAGTCAGGAACCGGATTGGTGACGCTCGGTGGCAACGTGTGCGTCGTGCATTTCATGAAAGCGGATCCTCCGGGGATGACCGCACAGGAACTGGCGGATATGGATCGCTTCCTGCAGGCTGGTGGAAACGCGGAGCACCCGACAGCCAAGAACTTCGACTATGCTCGCTTGAAGTGGACTATTCCAGAAACATTGTCCGATGGAGATGCTGGAAGGGGTGGCCTACTGGTGATGCAAACGTGCATTGCCTGTCATGCTGTCGACGATAAACAGGCTCGCGTGCTGGATGCCGCCGGCAAGATTGAACGGGGTTCATTTCCCGCTACAGACCTCAAGAAGCTCGCTCTGCGAATTCGCAATCCGGAATTCAAGATTAACGATGAGATGCCCGGATACAGCGATCTTCGCCTCTCGAATCAGGCACTGCTTGATATTCTCGCCTGGTTGACTACCAAGTGACAGCGGAAGCGTGGGAGAATGGTGCCCGCGGCGACTGTGACGGCTGGATCGATCTGTCGGTGCCGCATTGGTCAATACGATGTAGAAAACATCAAGGTACTGGCGATGCAGATTGCGGCCCAGTTGTCTGAACCATTCATCCAGGCTTGCAGCAGAATCCGTTCCGCCAGGCGCATTCATTTCAAGGACAAAGCGCCTCTCTACATTGGACGAGAGGCGGGAAAGCTGTATGTCATCAAAAAAGGCTACGTCCGCTTGCTCTATGTCCAACCTGATGGGCGATCCTGGACACGCATGGTCTTCGGCCCGGCTGCCTTAGTCGGTGATCTGCCGTTTCGGCCCGGTTTCTTCTTAAGCGACGAACAGGCAGTCTCCAATGGAGCAAGCTGCGTCTTCGAAATTGAACGCGAAGAAGTCGAGCGGCATGCGGTACTGAACCCTGACTTTCAATTGTTGTTGCTCAAAACAGTTTCCGCGCAGCTTCAATTCATCGACCGTCGCGTCCAATGGCAACTTGTCATGCCGTTGCGGAATCGGATTGCGATGGCGCTGGCGGATTTGCTCTGTTTTGCCGGAGACCGTTGCGGTCACGGTCACCTGGTCGACGTACGCCTAACTCATGTCGAGTTCTCGCAATTTGTCGTCGCGGCACGTCCCGCCGTGTCCGAGGTGCTTCGCGAATTCAAATCCAGCGGGATCATCGACTACACGCGCTCGTATCTCTGCTTGCTGGACCTGAAGGCCTTGCACGCGATCGCAGACATCACAGAAGGGTGCCCGTCGTTGCTTTAAAAGTACAATTGACAGCGCAGCCAGAAGAGATCGTTTTGCTTGGAGCGAAGGTCTTTTTCTTCGTTCAGCAGGACAGGGGTGGCATACATCGAATGCTGCCAGTCGAAGGTGACGCGGACGAACTTTGAGAGATACCAATTGCAGCCGATGTCTGTGATCCCGATGTTGTTCGTCCAGTCATTCGGGTTCGCCAGGCCTGCTGAGAAGACTTGGTCTCCCAGTCGAAGATGCGAATAGCGACCGAAGACTTCGAACGCACCCCAGCCGGCTTTGCCTCGTGTGATGGGACGCAGCGGAGCCACCGTCTGGCGATCTTCCACGCTTTCTCCAGTCAGGAAGCTGGCCAGAGTCACATCGTAACCGACGATCGGGATGCCGATCGACGAATCCGTCGGGCTGGCGGCGGCGCCAAAACGGGCGGCATAGCATTCGGCTTCTATTGAGAAGGGGCCCGAGTATAAGGCCGTATGCAGAGCTCCCTGCAAGCGCTCGCCTTTCGCGACGACCCCGTTCGTATATTCCAGAAAAACTGACGATG
>CBIHQO010000437.1:0-6029 GCA_966211735.1 uncultured Schlesneria sp. | reverse complement strand
GGCCATGGTGCGGAAATCGACATAGAGGGCGCGGATCTCGATCGCCGCCGTCGCAGCGGCACACACGACTGGCGACAGGGCCGTCGAGTACACCTGCGATCGAGCTCGATTCCACAAGAGGCTGATCAGATCCGCCGATCCCGAGACGAATCCCCCCTGCGCACCAATCGCCTTGCTCAGTGTTCCGATGCGAACGAGCACACAATCTTCCACGCCCAATGCCTCGCAGGCGCCGCGTCCGTGTTCGCCAAACACGCCCGTTCCATGAGCCTCATCGACAATTAAAGCCGCGTCACATCGTTCGGCGATGTCGCAGAGCTCTGGCAGCGGTGCCAGGTCGCCATCCATGCTGAAGACACTATCCGTGACGATCCAGCGACGACGTGTGGCATCACCCTTCGCGAACTCACGTTCCAACGTCGCCAGGTCATCGTGGCGATAGACGCGAACCTTCGCTTGCGAAAGGCGACAGCCATCGACCAGGCTCGCGTGATTGAATCGATCGCACAGGATCAGATCGTCGGTTCCACAAAGTGCGGCGATCGTCCCCATATTGGCTGCCATTCCCGTGGGGAACAGCAGCGCTTCGGCCCGGCCCTCAAAGCTGGCAATTCGGTGCTCTAGTTGCTCGTGCCATTGGGTGCGACCGCAAACCAGAGCGCTGGCTCGTGCACCAACACCACTGATGCTCAAGGCTTCTGCTGCCGCCGCCACGACTCCGGGATCGCGAGCCAGATTCAGGTAGTCATTCGATGCAAAGTCGATTACTCGGCGCGAGCCGACTTCGCATCGCCCGTGTGGCAGCAACCGTGTGACCCTCCGACGGCGCAACAGTCCCTCGGCAGCGAGTTGCTCTAAGGCAGCAGTGATCCAGGCGGATGAGGACATCGACCAGTCAACTTCGAGAACGCGAGAACGTCCGGTCCATCAAGAAAGAACGGTCCGTGCGCAAGCTACTCGACACTCGTCAACGACAAGCCAGCGTCCAGCTCATCCAGTAAGCCTCGTAGCGACTGACGATCTTCCGGTGACAGTTGAGCTTTCACGAGATGTGTCATCAGCGGGACCAGAGAACCTCCGCAGAGCTTGTCTGCGGTCGTCTGAAGCCGCCGCCCGATCAGCTCTTCGCGATCAATTCGAGATTCGAACTGATGCGGCCAGGGCTTGCGGTCGCGTTTAACAAACTTCTTGATCTCAAGCCGTTCGAGTAACTTCTGCACCGTGGCATAGTGAGCCCCCGTGCCATTCGGATACAGAACGTCAGTCAACTCGCGAACCGTACTGCGCCCGCGCGTCCACAACAGGTTCAGGACGGCCAGCTCTGCATCGGTAATGTCTTGGGGAGTGCGTGCCATCGGGATCGATTGTTTCCTGCGAACACCGAATTGTGGTGGCCAGAAACCTATAGCCATACGAAAGGTAGGGTGACCAATGCACGAAGTCAATCGTACGGCCCCAACTGATGCTGACACTTCTGCTTCCTGACCAACGAGTCATTACTCGCGGAATTTGCTTTGCTTCAGCTTTCAAGACAAACCGGCACAAATCAAGCGATGGCCGTCTCCTTGCGCGGTGTTTCGTTGCCATCATCGCATTAAAATCAGACGCATTTCCCCTGGGCGTCGGATTCTAAAGCGGTTCCTGCGATTCGGCCGTGGTTTCCCCCAAAGAATGAAGATGAACAGGAATTCATTCTTGCAAACAGGTCATCGTCCGCTGAATCAAGGTCAACAAGGTCTTGCCCGGCCAATCGCGAGCAACTCAGATTGCCCCGGGTCAGGGCTTGAGCTATCTGCCCCTGGTCGCTCAGGACCCAACCGCCTGAGCGATCACCGCAAAAGAACCAACGCCACTTGATGAACAAATACGCTGCCACCGACATGCCAAGCAGAGATGGGCACAGGTCCGCGACCCCTGATGCTATTCCTTTTCTTTTTCTTTTGGCGTCTCCAGCGGGAAGTTCATCTCGCCTTCTTCGGACTCCACGGTCATGACCAGCACCGATTCCCCGTTATAGCGTTTGGGAACGAGTTCCGTGATGATGTCCACCTTGGGGCTATTCGGATCGCCCTCATACGCCAATCGCTGGCCGGTGACCTTGGGGGCCCGAACTTCGACCTTCTTCTCGCCGTAGGGAACCGACAGGCTATACGCCCCGTTCACAATCTTGGTTCCCATGGTGACGCCTTTGCCATCCGTCGGAATGAAATTGATGCTCCCGCTCTCCAGTGGGGTGCCATCCAGCGTGACAGTCCCAGACAGCTTGCCAGTTTTCGGCCCCGCTTTTCCGCAGCCAACCAGCGTCACGGCGAAACAGATCATCACAACAAACAAGCGGTTCAACAACACGATACGATTCCTCGACGGGTGACGGGATGAATGGCAAAAAAGGGAGTCAATCGAAAGTTGGACTCAGAGTTGCAAGTGCACTATTGTCGATCTCAACTCGAAAGTTCAATCGAGCTTGAAATCATATTTGCCATCTTTCTCGGCCTCGATCGTAACGGTGTGTTTTGATTCCGTGTTGTACTTGGGATCAAGGACCTGTTCCAAACTTGGCTTGCCGTCAAACTCCGGACCATTCGGCTCAAACGCCTTGAATTCGACTTTCTTCGGGCCGGCACTGACATTAAACGCATACCTGCCGTCTTTGATTTCCCCTTCTTCGACGTCCCGCGGATCATCGGCGGGACGAAAGGTAATCAACCCTTGTTGGATCGGCTTTCCGGCGATGGTGACCTCTCCGCTAATCGGGTATGAGGTGGCACGCTGCTCTCCAGCACATCCGGAGAACATCGACATACCCACGCAGACGATCGCCAGTAGACAGTGACGCACAGCTAACTCCTCGATCCAGATAAATCACACTTGATGCAGGCGATGTCGCCACCCATCGAGCGAAACAACCACAGAACGAGAAATTCGCCCTGTGGTTGAGCTCGCGAGAGTAGATGAGAGTTCCGTTAGAACTCACCCATTGTTTCTGCGCCATTACGCGTACCCAATGCCTGGAAGGTCTGGGTAGAAATGTTATTTGAGATGAACCGAATCTGTCCGTCGGCCAAACCGAAATGGGCTCCGCCGGTGTGCAAACTGCGTGAAAACATTACGAGATTACTACCGGCACCATTTGTACAAGGGACTAAGCCAACCGGCGAGCTTGGCTGACAACGGATCATTACGTCTACTGATGTCGTATTTGGGGGGGCTGAAGAATGAAATAAGACCCCTTGCCACGACCCGCGATACATGCGTCCATGCCAGTCGCGTTCACCAGCATCAGCTACGAGCAGATGCTCGCCGAGCAAAAAGGTGTTCGACGTTCCATCCGTAACGTCCCCCATGCGAGTGTTGGACAACGGATAAAAAATCCCCTGATTACTTGAGGGACTATTCCAAGTGGCGCTAGTGAATGGCGTGTTGCCACAGGAGCCTGCGTAATTGATGCAGATCCCGTCATTATAGTCGGATAGCCCCCACTGAGCGGTCTTTTTACCGCTGTTCGGGTCAGTAGGACAGGCAAACGCGCCAATGGACTTATTCGTCGCGTCGCTTAACGCCTGCGTGCTTTGAGGAATCACATCCGTACTAATCGTGTTTGCCGAGGAGATCAAATTGTAAAGCGGGGCTTGTTCGAGGTAGGGCAGAATCATGATCGCCCAAGTTGATTCACAACCTGCTTTTGCATTGGCAGCCGGGTTCCAGCCTGAGCCAATCGCATTGGTGATGGCCCCAATCGGCATAATATTCATCGTGTCATGGTAGTTATGGATCGCCAGCACAAGCTGCTTCAAATTGTTCTTGCACTGCGTCCGGCGTGCCGCTTCCCGCGCCTGTTGCACGGCAGGCAGTAGCAAAGCGATCAAAACTGCGATAATCGCAATGACCACCAGCAGTTCGATCAATGTGAAGCCACGATTTCTACTTTTTGATGCTTTCGGCACAGACGTTTCCTTCAGTAATTGCAATAGAAAAATATGAGCACTGGAGACTAACGGGATATTTCGGATGTGACAACAATTTTTGAAAAAATTATTACCAAATTCGGATACCAAGTGGCGATTGGAACAGAACTTCAAAATAATCGGGAGGTGCTCATCTGGCACCGGCTGTAGCTACCACGCAAGTCGCCCTAAAATGGAGGCTTTGAGTAGTTGAGCAGCCAATTTTCAGCGGTCGGAAATACCAGCAGGCCCCCCGATCTTCCTGGACCGGATAGAAACCGCCTCCGTATATTCCTAACTGAAGCCTTCGGGCTCTCATCACCAGAAGTCGCAAACAGCAATCGCAACTTGCTTTAGGTTGGGTAGAGGAACTTGATGTCGGAGCAATGGTATTACCGAATCTTCGGGCAAGATTTTGGCCCCATTCGCTTTGACGAACTGAAGCAATTGGCTGAAGCCGGGACGATCTCGCGAGGTGATCAAGTTCGTCCCGAGAGTTCGCTGGAGTGGATGGTCGCCGAAAACGTCCGCGATCTGGCCCTTCCTTCTTCCGATGATCTTCTGTTGCCTTCCGACGAATCCGCATCAGCTCATTCAGTTTCTGACGAATGGTACTGCCGATTCGACAATCAGGTTTTGGGCCCGCTGAGTCTCCAGGAGTTGGTCGAGTTTACAAAAGGGGAGCAGTTATCGGCGAATGACGAAGTAAAACTGGGAGTGAGCGGAAAGTGGCGGCGGGTCGGCTCGATTGGACGGCTGGTTGCTGTGCTTCCATTTCAAGAGGTTGCTGCGGAGCCACAAGCCACCGTACCGGGCCCAGTGACAGTCCCTGCTGCACCAAAACCGACCGTTCCGCCAATTCGTCCGACGCTGGTTGCTGAAGAAGCATCCAAAACTCCGGCCTTCGATCGCGACATCGTCCGAGCCGAAGCGGCCGCGGAAGCGACCGAACTCGTGGTCAGGCGAATGATTGGATTCACACTGATCCCTGGCTGCGACAGTTCCTGGTGGGTTGCGATTAATGGTGCCGAATCGGGCCCGGTTGAATTTGCTCAACTCTTCGAGTGGGCATTGAACGGCCACCTGAAGCCAGGAGACTTCATTCGCAATGGCATGTACGGCCAGTACACACATGCCGCAAATTTGCCGGGCCTGTTCGTCGCCATAGCGCTGGTGAAGCATTCCAGGGAGGCGATCGAACAGGTCAAGGCGAAAGCGGCAGAAGCCCTCAAGCAGTCATTGGCCGCAAAAGTTCCGCCTGCGGTTGTTCCGCCAGTCGCGCCCGTACCCGCTCCCTCTGCAGCACCGCCCACCCGTTCTGCGCCCGCCGCAGAGATCGAGGTGAAGCCTCCGATTCCAGAACCGCCATCAGCACCCGCCCCGTCCGAAGCGCGCCCGGCGACTAACCCCTCGGTCAGCAGTGGAAGCTATGGATCGATGGCGAGCACCTCCACGCCGTATCGCCCGCCAACACCGGCCCCAAAGTCTTTCAAGACAAAACAGAAAGAGTCGTCCAACTCGCCGCTGGCGATGGCTCTGGAACTGTTGAACACGCCCGCCGGCAAAGGCGCAATTGCGGCCCTCGTCCTGGTACTCGCCGGTTGGACCTACATGGCCAACCGCAACAATGGCGATATCGCACGATACAAAGCCTTGAAGCGGATTTTGGATGATGTCCGAGCCAAGCGATTCGTCAAATCGACGGAAGTCGAAGAGATCAAGACGCGAGCGAAGAAGGTGAGTGAAGAACTCATTCCCCAGTTGAAGGGATCTTCGGCCCCCGTCAAGAAAGCGCTGCTGGCCGCCGCCAGTGATGATCTTCCGAAAATGATGCAGCAGGATCTTGCCACAGAATCGAATGACGAAAAGAACTTCGTCAAACGATTGAACGAGGCCAAGAAGATCCTGGGACTGAAGTAATGCCTCGGCTCGTGACAAACAGCTACTCACGACGAGCCCACTAAATCCGCGTGCCCCAGAAATGGGGTGCAGTCGTTCACTAATAAACCTGCGAAGACTGGGGATGCCCTGGTCCACCATCCTCGACGGCACCACAATTCAAGATTTGAGAGATCTGAAATATCT
>CBIHQO010000436.1:0-6029 GCA_966211735.1 uncultured Schlesneria sp. | reverse complement strand
CGGGCAGCCCGTGTGGGTTCGAATAGTGCGTCTGCTTCATTCCAAGATCTTTCGCGGCGCGATTCATTTCGGCGACGAATCGTCCCATCGGTTTCGCGGTATCCGCCGAGTCTCCTTCCGGGGCAAAGCGTGGACCTGCGAATTCCGCCAAGGCGGTGGCGGCGTCGTTTCCGGATGGCAGCATTAGTCCATAAAGCAGTTCTCGGACTGTGATTTTTTCACCGGTCTTCAAGCCGGATGTGCTGCCGGGTGTGCGATCGGCTGCGGATGAGAACGTGATGGTTTCGTCGAGCAGTTTGGGATCAACCGTAGCCTCTCGCAGAATCAGCCACGCGGTCATCGTCTTGGTCGTGCTGGCGAAGTCGCGGCGTTCGTCCCCTTTGTCGTGCCATAAGACTCGACCGGTCTTCGCGTCGCCGATGGCCCACGCGTTGGCCGTCACAAACGGCGGTCCGACGATCGAGTCGGCAGGTTGAACGGGGAGAACCTCCTTGTTGATTGCCTCGGGATCAACCGGCGTTTCCTCATCGGCCATGACCAACGGACCGAGAGCTTTCCAGGTTTCGGCACTAACGACTCCGGTCGGCGGCAGGTTCTGCGATCGCTGATACGCGATGACGACCTGCTTTGTCGAGGGTCCGAAGTCACCGTCGATTGACAATTTTGAACTGCTGAAGCGTTTGTTCAGCGTGCGTTGCAAGGCTTCCACCAGTTCGCCCGAAGCACCAGGTGCTAATTCCTTCGGCGATGCTTCCGCGACCACCTCGTCCTGCTGATTGAAATGCTGATAAACGATCCGAGCGATTTCAGCCGACAGCAACACCGCCGCATTGTCGTCCGCCCAACGCTGATCCTTGTTGTTGGAGGTCAATACGCAGACTGCGATATGACCGGAAGGAGATTCGATGATGCCGGCAACTGTTCGCGCGGCGGAAACCGCCCCCGTCTTCAGTGCGACTTTCGTCTCTTTCGGCAGGAATCTGCCGAGACGCGGCTTGTCGTCGCAAGCCAGTAAGTGATCGTACATTTTTTCAGAAGCTTCGACCGACACGAGTTCCTTGCTATCCAGTTTCGCCAGCAGCCGAATCATCTCGTTCGCGGTGGTGCTGCCCAGGCCGAACTGCTTACTGCGTTCCGGCGCAATCGACGTGTCACCTCGAAAGACTTTGGAATGCAGTCGCGTGTGAGGGTAATTCCATTTCGTCATCAACTCTGAGGTGGCGGGCAATCCCATCTGGTCGAGCACCAGGTTGGTCGCGGTGTTGTCGGAGTAGACGATCATCAATCGAATCGCATCTCGCAGCGACAACCGCGTTCCCGACGAGAAATGCTGCGTCAGAATGCCGGAACCGGGGACTTTGTCTTGCTCCTTCACTTCGATCGCCGCCGTCAGATCGACCTTCCCGTCGGCGGCCAATTGGTACGCGGCGACCATCGCAGGAAACTTGATCAGGCTCGCCGTGGGCATCGGATCATCCCCACGATGGGCGAACTCGGCCCCGGTCTTCAAGTGCTTCACGGCCACACTGACAGTTCCGGCGTGTCCCTCAATGACAGGACGGAGCAACTCGGCCAGCCGCGAGTCGCTTTCGGCTCGAGCCGAGCGAACCAAGGCAGAAACCAAGACCAGCACGACGAAAAAATAGCGGGGAGCGCTCAAGTGGAACCCTCGAATCAAATGGCAGGGATCAATGATCAGACAGGAACAGAGATCAGCGTATCCGGTGGATTCGCGGGGTCAAATCTGTGGGTTCGCGCCGGATAATCCGGCTTCGGAATTCCTCCTGCTGTCGCTCGAAATGAGATTCTCTGTTTGACCTGATTGCCGCCAGCCGATTATAATCAACGAACGCCGATGGAACGTGTCATCGGTCCTGCCAACATCAGCCCGCCTGAACGGAATCTTCCGCTATGCTTCGCATCGACCTGGGATCGACGGCTCGTTATTGCGATGGAATGAACCGCCGCAGCTTCGTGCAAATGGGATTGGCTGGCATGGGTTCGCTGGGTCTCTCGCAATTGTGGCGAGCCCAACAGGCATCGGCCGCCCCGAGTGAAGCCGCAAAGAAGACGTCTGTCATCCTGATCTGGCTGGATGGCGGCCCCGGGCACATGGACATGTACGACATGAAGCCAGAAGCTCCGGTCGAATACCGTGGGCTGTGGAATCCCATCCGGACCAACGTCAGCGGGATGGAAGTCACCGAGCTGTTTCCGCTGCAAGCGAAGTGTGCCGACAAGTTCTCGGTCGTCCGCTCCTTGCATCACAACAACGGCGACCACTTCACAGCCGGTCACTACATGTTGACGGGACGGGGTGGCGTGAGCGGCGCTGATACTCAGGGAAAGTCACCGTTTATCGGCTCCATCGCGACGCGATCGACCGGACCTCGTAAACCCGGCATGCCTGCGAACGTTGCGGTCCCATATGCCATGAGCATCGGCCTGCGACCAGGTTATTTCGGGGCGAACTACGTCGGGGCCGCCTACAACCCATTTGAGACCGAAGGTGACCCGAACGCCGCGAACTTCACTGTTCAAAACATGCAGCTTCCCGGCGGAATCACGATCGACCGTTTAGACGACCGCGCGGCGTTGGCGCGTAGTGTCGACCGCCTGCGTCGTGATGTGGAAACAAAGGGGATGGTCGAATCGATGGACCGTTTCGATCGCCAGGCACTGGATCTGGTGATGGGAACGTCAGCTCGACAGGCCTTCGATATCAGCCGCGAAGATCCGCGAATTCGTGATCGCTATGGCCGCCACAATTGGGGACAGAGCGTGCTGCTGGCTCGGCGATTAGTCGAAGCGGGTTCCACATTCGTCACCGTTCATTTCGGCGGTTGGGATCACCACTGGGACTTGAAAACGGGCTATGAGCGTTATCTGCCGATGGTCGACTCGGCTGTCGCGACACTCTTCGAAGATCTGTCTCAACGAGGCCTGTACGACGATGTGCTGGTCGTGTTGTGCGGCGAGTTCAGCCGTACGCCACGCATGAACGACGGCGGCAACGGCGGTGCCCCGATGAGCATGGGAACACCGGGCCGGGATCACTGGGGCAACGCGATGTTCTGCCTGCTCGGTGGTGGCGGAGTGCAAGGCGGGCGACTGATCGGTTCCACGAACCGACTGGGTGAAGTACCTCAGGATCATCCACTGAAGCCAGCAGACATTCACCACACAATCTTCCACCTGCTGGGCGTCGATCCGAACATCAACTTCCTGAACCACAGCGGTCGACCGGTTTCGTCGCTGGAACCAGGGGCGGTGATTCAGGAGTTGCTTTAAATGATGCCCTACATCGCGAAATGATGGTTCGATTCCGTCCGTTGCGATGTGTGACCGTTATTTCGAGCGGAAGAAGGTCTTGCGATAGATGATTGCCAGGACGATCGACGCGATCATTCCGATGGCTCCGATGATCAACAGGTTGCCTATCTTCGAGAGGAAGGCTTCCGGTAGGCCAGCCATGATGACCGATTGTTTGGGATCTACCGGATTATACCGGCCCTGCATCTTTCCCTGACGGTTCAGGTAATCGACGAGTTCTTCCGCCTCTTGACGTTTTTTGTATTGTGGCTCGGGAATCTGGATCTGCGTTCCGTGATACTTTTCCCCTTCAACCTCATAGGAATAGTGGACGGTTGGAACGAAGTACGACTCGAATTTGCCTCCTTCCTTTTGCCTCTTATCGATTCCCGTCGCTTCGATGGTGACTGTCATCCTGGGCCATTCGTTTGTGGCCGCGCCCAATTGCAATTCATCCCAGGATGAGTAGACGCTGGCAAAGCAGAAGATTGAGATCCCCAACGGCACCAGGATTTTCATGCCGTTGTAGAACATCGCGTCGAAGCGGGCCGAAGAAGCCGCTTCACGTTCAAGCTTGGATTGAAGCTCCAATTGCTTGTCGCGTACTCGAACTTCACCATCGTCTTCGGCAAGGAAGGCTTTTGACTGACCGATCCGGATTCGTTCTGCCGGATCTTTTTCATTGGGGTCGTAACGGGCCGACCAGAACTTTTGGAGCCAAAACAGAGATGCGGTCAGCACGATAAAGAACACCAGGAAGGTCGACCAGACGATGCGCAGAGTATCCGAGTGCTGTTGCAGACCGGTTCCAAGAAACATTGTCATTGTGGCAACAAATGAAACACAGATGCCAATGAACGAAACGATCGCGGCTGCGATCATCCAGATGCCATACTGCTCCCGGCAGATGGCCACCATGTCCGCCTGATACCATCCGCACCGCGGACAGGGAACGGGCAAGATCTGATCCCGCAGGGCAGCCGCCAATTGCTCATCTGCAGCCTGAGTGGCTCGCTCTTCGGCGGATTTGTTTTCCAGAAAGAGGACGCTTCGTTCGGAAACGACGGCATCGCACCGAAGGGCATAGAAGTATTTCTGATGGCACTTCTCGCAGACGACTCCGCGACTGGCGGCTCCCGAACTGTGGATGTGGATCTCCTGACCGGGAATTCTCAGGAGTCCGGTGACTTCTCGCCAATCCATCAGAATTCTCCTCGGTGACCGCATCTGCGGCTCGGTGAAACAGACCCGAATTCAGGACCAGCGCCTCAGGACGGGGGACATGATATAGTAACTCGACAAAAACATGGCGACGTTGCGGGGGTCGAGGTGTACTCCAACTGCTTTCCAATGTGAGGGTTGTAAACGCAGGGATCAGAGGATGTTCTGTTCCTTGACACCTCTTTTGCCCTTCCCGTACCATATGCACGCTTTCCCGGCGTGGAAGTTCCGGTTCGCCGTCTGTCCTGGCGCGGCATTTCACCCATTTGTGTTTCTCGAACTGTTGGAATTGACTAAATCATGGCCGCTCCCAAGCGCAGACAATCCAAAGGCCGTTCGCGTCGGCGACGCAGCCACGACGCTATTAAGCCGCCGCAGCTTCACAACTGCACCAAGTGCCAGACTCCTATTCCGTCCCATGTGATCTGCCCAACCTGTGGTGATTACCTGGGCCGCGCCATGATTGAAATCGAGGATTGATTTTCCCATGCGGATTGCCTTGGACGCGATGGGCGGCGACTTCGGCGTTTCGCCCAATCTCGATGGAGCGATCGCGGCTCTCAAGGACAACCCCGATTTACAAGTCACGTTGGTAGGCGACGCTCCCAGTCTGGAAGCCGCCATTGCCAAGTCTGGCTATTCGGGCGATCGTCTGCGCATTCAACCAGCCGATGGCTGGATTGAAATGGAAGAGAAGCCGATTGATGCGTTGCGCAAGAAGCCAAATTGCTCAATCGTCGTCTGCTGGCAGCAGATGGCGACTCAGCAGGTTGATGCCGTCGTCAGCGCTGGTCACACCGGTGCTGTCGTGGCAGCCGGCTTGCGCACGCGCCTGTTCCTGAAAGGGATCAAGCGTCCCGGCATTGCCGTGGCATTGCCGACGACCAAAGGGAAGACCATCCTGATGGATGTCGGTGCGAATCCCGGTGCGCGCCCTGAACATCTGGTTCAATACGGCATCATGGGATCCATCTACGCTCGCGAAATGTTTGGCATCGACCAGCCCTCCGTCGGCTTGATGAACATTGGCAGCGAAGACGGCAAGGGAACCGATGTCGTCCGTGAATCGCACGCCCTGTTCAACCAAAGCGTCGTCAGCGATAAGTTCATTGGCAATGTCGAAGGTCGCGACCTGTACAACGGGGCTGCGGACGTCGTCATCTGCGAAGGATTCGTTGGTAACGTCTTGCTGAAGGCCGCCGAAGGGTTGGCCGACATGATGATGAAGACCGTAGCTGCCGAGATCATGGGGGCCCTGAACACCGAAAAGGCCCTGGCGCAGCAGGCGTTCCACGCGTTGGGTAAACGATTCGAATACCACGAAACCGGCGGCGCCCCACTGTTGGGTGTCCAGGGGATTTCGATCATTTGCCACGGAGCCAGTAACGCTCGGTCAATCCAGAATGCTCTGCGATTGGCCACGACGTTGAAAGCACGACGGCTGAACGAACAGATTGTCGAAGCCCTGGATCGAGAACCCTCGACAGCCATGAATT
>CBIHQO010000435.1:0-6035 GCA_966211735.1 uncultured Schlesneria sp. | reverse complement strand
AGGGATTGCCCTGAACACCGTGTCAGCAATCCAACAGACCGGTTCCAGCCAGGCAGACACCGGACTGTCCAACTTTTTTCCCCCTTCCTTAAAATTTCGCGGGGAATTTCGATTCGGCCGGAGAAGTTATCTGTGCGAATTTGTGCGTGCTCACTTCAACCAGCACGAATTCTCGATTTCAGTCTTCTTCAATCACATGGCATTCGCCTTTTTTCGCTTCTCACATCTAGCTGCAGCGAGGTCTCACGATGCGCTCTCGTCGGTCGGGCTTCACCCTTATTGAACTTCTGGTCGTCATCGCGATTATCGCGGTGCTGATTGCTCTGTTGCTGCCGGCAGTGCAGCAGGCGCGTGAAGCGGCACGCCGTACGCAGTGCAAAAACAATCTGAAACAGATTGGATTGGCAATCCACAACTATCACGACGTGACGCAACGCATGCCCCCCGGCTACGTGATGCAATTCTCCGGCACCGCGGATAGCGTTCTCGACGGAAACTGGAGTTGGGCGACGTACTTGTTGCCCTACATTGATCAGGCCCCGCTCTATACGAAACTCAATCCCGGCAACAACACGATGACGGTCTGCGTGGCAGATACCTCAGTCAACGGTTGCCGAGCCGGATTGCAGACGACGCTCACCGCATTTCGCTGTCCATCCGATACTGGACCACCCTTGAACGACGGCCCGCAGCCGCCTGACTTGCCCGCTCCGTCCACGAATGGGTATCGGATTCAAGGGGTCCCGACGGCGACTTCCAACTACACGGCGAACAATGCGAGCCGATCGCTCCGAAGCGCTACCGGTCCACTCACGACCACAGGCGGCGTCCAATTCGCCAACGGGATCGCCTGGCGCAACAGTGGCTGCTCGATGCGCGACATCTCTGACGGAATGAGCAACACGTTATTGGTTGGCGAACGCGCCTATCAGCTTCGCGGCGTCAAAATCTATGCCGCAACGATCTACGGAATTCGCGGGGCCGAACAGGCTGTCGGCGACGACAATCGCGGTTTGATGATGACCCACAGTTGCGGCCTGTCGCTGCTCAACAGCACTTCCAGCCCCACTGCGGGCGATTTCCGACGAAACTACAGCAGTCAACATGTCGGTGGCGCCCATTTCCTGATGGGTGATGGTGCCGTCCGCTTCATCAGCGAGAACGTCGATCACAACATTGCCACAGCCACCACAGACAGCACCATGGAACGCCTGATGTCTCGAGACGACGGCATGGTCCTGGGCGAGTTTTAACTCACGGCACTTCTTCCAGCAAACCGTGGATCGCGGGCCCTTCATTAGAGCGCATTCCACCTAACTGTGGCGTCCCGCGAGCTAAAACCCACTGCGTCTAACCCATGTTTCAACGCGACACGTCAGTGCGCCCCGCACTAAAGCTATGGATTTTCTGATGATGCAATTCCAGCGAGTTCTCCTCGGCATCGCTGCCACCGGCATGCTGCTCTCATCCGGTTGCAGCGCAAAGTCCGATCAACCCGAATTGGGTGCTGTTCGAGGTACCGTGACAATCGACGGCAAGCCCCTTGAAGGCGCAATCATCTCATTCAGCCCGACGGAAGGGGGCCGAGTCTCACAGGACAAGACCGACGCGAAAGGAACCTTCAACCTGATCTACATCGGCAGCACTCGCGGTGCCAAGACAGGCAAACACAGCGTCCGAATCACAACTGCCTATGAGGCCGTCGATCCCGCCACGGGACAAATGGTCGAGCACGAAGAACGAGTCCCCAAGCGATATAACAGTACGAATACGGTCCTGACTGCGGACATCAACCCGGGCAAAAACCTGGTCGACTTTGATCTGCAATCGACACCGTGACGAAGCCAACTCCTCACGCTTGCCAACTTATTTCTTCAGCCGCGCCCGGTACTTGTCGTAAAACTTCGTCTGACGACTTTCCGGTGCGAAGGCCTGACCTTGGATCAAGATCCCCTTGATCTGCGTCGTCTCTTGTAGTGGCGATCCATCTGTGATGATGGCATTGGCCCACTTACCGGCGGTCAGCGATCCCATCCGATCGGCAACCCCCAGGATTTCGGCCGAGGTCAGCGTCACCCCTTTCAGAGCAGCTTGCTCCGGAAGCCCGTAGGCGACCGACATTGCCGCTTCGAACGGAACGTTGCGACTGTTCGACGCTGTATCCGATCGGAAGCAGAATTTAACTCCCGCTTCCTGCAAGCGCCCCGCATTAGCGTAGGGCGCATCGAATGGATCGTATTCTTCTTGAGGCTTGCGCATGACCGGGCCGACGATTACCGAGACTCCCGCCGCCTTGATCTGATCGGCCACTTTCCAGGCGTCGATCGCGCCACACAGGATAATCTTCAGCTTCTCCTGTTGCGCGAAATACAGAACCTCGACGATCTCCTGCTTCGTCTCTGCTTCGACGTAGACGGGCCGTTCACCTCGCAAATAAGGTCGCAATGCCTCATAACGCGGATCCACCAGGAGCATTGGCCTGCCAGATTGGGAGCCGTTTTTGACAGCTTCCGCTTCTGCCGTTTTCGCGGCATCGTACAGGCGTGCCGCGTCCAGATGTCGCTTCAACTCTTCGATCGACTGCTTACGTTCTTTCCCCGTGGGCCACAGCACGTGCAGGCCAGCTTCCATGTTGAAGACCATCTCGGGCATCGTCCAACCCGCGAATTGCACCATCGATACCTGACCCGCAATGATGGCCCCGTGGGCACGGCCATGCGACGTCATGTTGCCGCCCCCCGCAGGTAGACACAGCGTCGTCGTGATCCCGCCAGCCCGTGCCACCGGAATCAATTCCGAATCGGGATTCACGGCGATGCCCGCTCGCAAATCAGCCTGAAACTGGCCGATCTCGCTCAAATCACTCGTCTCGCGAACCTTGCTGATTTCGATCAGTCCGACAGACGTTCCCGCGTCGATGAGACCGGGGTAGACATGCAGTCCGTTGGCAGCCAGCACCGCATAGCCGTCCGGAATCGGCAAACTCTGAGGCCCCACCGCGGCGATCTTTCCAGCATCAATCAGCACGACTCCGTTAGCAATATCATCGGTATCCACGGGATGAACAGTCGCACCGACGATGGCATATCGAGGTGACTTCGCCGGATTCAAGTCGATCGAAGGAACCCGCTCTTCCGGCGTCGGCAGCTTTAGCTCCGCAGGCTTCGCACTCGCGGCAGCCGCACTGGAGGACATCGCACTCGGTTGCTTGTCACGAGTGAAATAGACCTCACCCGCAATCAGGGTTTGTTCGCAACGTGAGAATGCGTTCAGAGGGTGACCGCTGAAAATAGCCACGTCCGCCTGCTTGCCCACTTCGAGCGATCCCAGCCGATCCGACAACCCCAACTCCCTGGCGGGGTTGAGCGTGATCGTCTGCAGAGCCACGTCGGGCGGCATGTTGCCATAGCGGACCGTCTTGGCAGCTTCGAGGTACAGATGCCGAATCAGTTCCCAATCGTCACTCTTGATAACCGCGTTGGCACCTGCTTCGTGCAGCAGGGCGGCGTTCTGAGGAATCGCATCGAATGCCTCGACCTTGTACGCCCACCAGTCGGCGAACGTGCTGCAACTGGCCCCATGCTTCACAATCTCCGGAGCCACCTTGTAACCTTCCAGCACATGCTGCAGCGACCAGACGCGAATGCCGTGGTTCTCGGCAACCCGCAACAGCATCAGGATTTCGTCCGCGCGATAGCAGTGCGAATGAATGAACTTCTCGCCGTTCAGAATTCCGACGAGACCGTCCAATCGCAGATCTCGACGAGGGGGCAGCAGTTTGTCGGCCTCGGCCCCTGCCTGCTGACGAGCTTTCTCGAATTCCTGCCACTGACGGCGATAGTCAAGAGCTTCCAGAAACGCGCGGTTCAAGGTTGCTTCAACACCGAGTCGCGTATTGGGAAAACGTCCCGAGCGAAATTTGACGTTCTCGCCCAGTGCGAACTTCACACCGGAATGGGCACCCGGAAACAGGTGATCGTTGGCACTGACACCATGCTTGAGTTGCACGACCGCATCCTGACCACCGATACAGTTCGCCGAGCCGTGCAACAGACGAGCCGTCGTCACACCACCTGCTAGGGCACGGTACTCACTGGGGTCTGCGGAATTCACAACATCACGAACGCGCACTTCGCAAACAATCGACGCAGTCGCCTCGTTCACGCCTCCCAGACCGTTCGAGATCATGATATGGCTGTGAGTGTCGATGATCCCCGGCATCACAAAACGATCGGTCGCATCAATCACCTGCATGCCCGGTTCGGGCTGCAGATCGGGACCAATGGCCATGATGGTGCCGTTCTTGATCAGGATCGAGGTCGCGGGCAGTGTCTGACCTGTCGCGGTCAAAACCGTTCCCCCTTTGATCAGGACATTGCCGCCGGTTTGCACGGGCCTGGCTCGGCGATCTTCGGGAAATTCAACAGGTTGTACCGCCAGGAGCATCGGCTTTTCATTGGCAGGAGTCGTCGCGTCAGCGGAGGCCTGTGGATCCTCGGCCGCTTCAATCGTCGTCAGTTGAATCGCGGCATTCGGTTGGGGTTTCGGTTCCTGTCGCGCTGCCGTCCATTTTGTCGCCGCACCAAATGGCGACTTCAAATCTCCCTGCATCGCCGCGCCATGGAGTTTCCCATTGAACTTCAACGCGATGACGTTGTCGCCGGCACCGATCGAGACCACGAATTCGATCGCCTCGGCCGACACTTTGCCCGATGACAATCGCCCGTCACCTTGATTGCTCTTAAAGCGGCCGGACAACGCTCGGTCTGTCTGTACCAGTTCCAGCTCACCACGCACTTTGCCATCGGCCGATTCGATGTCCACAGTCCATGTTCCGCCCACCTGCAATGGTGCCGCCTGGCCCGGTGTGGCCGGAGCGATTGGCTTGGCATCTTTATTGTATTCGTACCGATAGCCGTTGATGACAACATGACGGACCTTGGACTGGTCGTTGTCGAAGGCTCCTGTCATCACGGTAAAATAAGCGGGCCGACCAACAGCGATCGTTCCGAGCTCTTGTTCCAACCCCAGGATCGCGGCAGGTTGTGTGGTGATCGCAGCCAGAGCCGCATCGCGATCCAATCCGTTGGCGATGGCCTGGCGAAGCCCCTTCAGGACATCGCTGGGCGATTTTCCATCGCGAGACGACACCGCAAATCGCACTCCCGCTTTTTGCAATTCGGCCAGACCGGCCACACGTTGCTTCCATTCATTCCGCTTGTGCTCGCGGACTCGTTGCGGATCGGGAAGGTCTGCGTAGGAATCATCACCCGGCTTAGGGGGCTCTAATTTGGGTTCTTCACCGAAATCGACGTGAACAATTACGTCCGTTTCGGTTTTCTTCAGCCGATCGATCACGCGATAGGCCTCGTGACCACCCCAGATCACAGGACGAAGCTGATGCTCGCTGGCGAAATTCAGCGAGCGATCATGATCGTCGCGCGAGAACGCGACGAATACGGTCTTCACCGCTGGTGTTCGCATCTCGTTCATGGCATCGAGCGCGGCATCCGTCGCGCTGCGCGACACGTTCGGAGTATTCGCCTTAAAGAGTCGCTGTTGAGTCGCGTGACGTTCAGCGTCCAGAAATGCCTGCCGCAGGTGAGCATGCACGCCCATATTTGTGGCTGGATACTCGCCCCCACCTCGCTCCGACAATTGCATTGTGGCGAACGAAATGGGGACCAGAATGGATTCACGCAGGGGCAGCGACGCAAGGTTCAACACAGTGCCGCGACCACTGGCGATGCGGCCGCTGGGAAGGACGTGAACGGCGACGAATCCAGCTTGTCGATATCGTTCCTGATCTTCCGGTTTGGCTGACAGATGTTCCCCCGCGGCAAACTCGGGAGTCAGCCCATTCCGATCATCCTGACGCATTCCCGCCAGAGCATATTTGGAGATTTCGACCGCGCGACCTGCCACCGGTTGTGGCTTGGCGTCCTGCAGGAAGGCAGCAGCACCGGCGTCGATGAACCCCGGCAGGATCGTCAGACCATCGGCTTCGATGACTTCGGCATCAGGAGGAATCGGGA
>CBIHQO010000434.1:0-6053 GCA_966211735.1 uncultured Schlesneria sp. | reverse complement strand
AGCCCGATGCCAGTACGCTACGAGCTTGGATCTGCCCCCGATTATCGAACTTCAAATTCAGCAGTTCCGGCTTGTGAGCCACGACGACGGAATATTGTCTTTCCGCAAGGTCGTCTACCCCTTTGCTGGGAATCTCGATCAGCCCGAAGGGAGCCGCCAAGCCTCCTTCCATGATGGAAAGCGATTGATCATCATCTTCAGACTCTTGGCGATACAGATGCCCTTTTAGGGACGTGAACATCAGTCGCTGGCGGTGATCCCACGCCAACGCGGTCGGCATGATGGATCGAGAGAACGCCAATCGTCGTCCGTCGAATCCAGGAACCGACGTGATCTTGTCTGTAGGACTCAGTTTCGGCGCAGCCACAACTTGCCTGCCAATTTCCCACTGCAGCGAAGTTTGATAGTTGATCTTCACCAAATTTCGATTCGATTCCGGATCGTCCCAGAATGCGATGGCATCTGTGGGCAACTGCGACTCGCGAGCTTGCGGCGATCGTTCGACCTTGATTTGCGAATGGTCAAACTGAAGCTTCGGCATCGAATTGCGAAACCAGACTTCAGTTCCTGCCGGCGCAGTGGCTGTGATGCGTCGATTCCATCCCTCGGCAGTTGCCTCCCATCGCTCTATCACATTGTTCAGCGAGAGGTTGATGTCCTCTTTTGACACCTTCACGTCGTAGTGCAGTTCGACGGCGCGATCTTCTCGTTGGTCTGTGCGCAGGCTGTATTCGACTGTCCAGCCGGTTTCCGGTCCCAGCATTTGCCGTGTCTTGGCGTCGACCAGGAAGATGTCAGGCCGCTTTTCAAACCCTGCGGCCAACTTGGTGCCGGCTAGATCCCAATACCAGCGTTTTCCTTCACATCGCTGCCGGGCGAAATCGCCCAACGTCCAACCGCGGAGGCTACCCGTCTCCAGATCAAACAGGATCGAGTGGCCACCCGGTAAGCCAGCAGCATAGGAACGTGACACGGTTTCGTCGGGAGCACCCGGGACAGTGAAGACATCCCGGACGACCTTGGGTTGATCAGTGAGGCCCACGGACAGCAACTGCTCAACCACCGCGGGATTCGTCGGAGCGGTGAGGTTGGGGTCATTCAAGGCCTGCCAGATCGCAACAAGTTGCTGATTCAGTTGCCCTGGCAGGATGTACTCATGCGGACGCTGATAATTGGGCATCTCGACCCCGGGCATCACGCGAAGCGGGGCGCGCGTCCACCGGAAGAAGTATTCGCTGCGCATTCGTTCGCCGATCAAATGCAGATTTGACCCCCGCGTCCCCAGAGCAGTCACTTTCGGCGTGTACTCCTTCACGGCATGGCACGCCACGCAACTGAATCCCTTTCCTCCCAGAAGCTCACGACCAGCGAGGATTTGTTGCGCATCCGGCTTCTCTGGGATTTGCTCTGCAGCCTTGTCCGCTCCGGGACCTCCAGGCGGAATGCGATCGTGGTCAATCAGATATTTCAGCAACGCCGCCTGGTCCACCTCCGAATGGGCGAACTTCGGCATCCGGACTCGCAGCCAGTTCAGTCGAGGGCTCTTTTGTTCACCCCGAATCGCCTCGGCCAGCGCTGCGTCGCGCATACGGTCCCCCACCGCATTCAATCGCGGGGGGATCAATGTCATCTGCAGGCCGGAAAGAATTTCGTCGGCTTTGGCGATCGCCGCGGCATGCCTGGAGATGCCACGAGTGCCATCCCGGTCGTGACAGTTGGTGCAGTTCTTCCGTTCGAGTAACCTTTGCCCGAACTGGGAATCTTCAACCGCATGTTCCGCCGGCGAAGAGTCCCGTTTCCATGATGCAAGGTAGGCCTTGATTGCGGCGGGATCGATATTCGGGAATTCCGGACGGTTCTGCGTGCGATCAAGGGGCGCGGCACAGCCACGCTTCCAGTCCCGATCGGGATTCGTCAGTGGAGCGACCATCGCGACATCGTGCTTTGCTCCAGGCAAGTCGTGACAATGAGCACACTTGGCCGCGGCAATCAGTTTCCGGCCTTGTTCAACCAGCGCGCCCGTTGAGGAACTCGCGGCCGGTTTCCCCTGGTTAAACGGTGGCGATGACTCGACGAGAGCAAGAACAATTTGTGATCGCTCTTTCTCCGTAAGCGAAAAGACTGGCATCCGATGTACGGGATTGATCCGACGAGGGGACTGCAACCACGTCGATAGCCATTCAGCGGATCTCTTCTCACCAATCTCGTTCAGCGTAGCACCACCGAACGGAGTCACCTCACCCAGTGAACGCCAGGTGTGGCATGCGAGGCAGCCCAACGACCCGACGAGCGTTCGTCCTGATTGCAGATCCTTGGCACGATCTGACTCTTTCAGTTTTGCTGCCGCGACGAACTGTGGCGCTGTCGCTTCAGACACCAAGGCCGCAACGATAGCTGCCGCTTCATGTCGATTAAATCCGAAGTGAGGCATCTTCTCGCCCTCAACGACCGTCGGGGTACCGCTTCGCATGAGCTTGCCGATCAGCCATTCATGCGAAGTGCCGCTGCCCACGTGCATCAGCGAGGGCGCCGGCAGGCGATTGGGATCGGGTTTGGGCGCGTGACAATTACCGCAGCGATAGGCGTCAAACTGAATTCGTCCCTGTTCAATTAGCGACAAGTCCGGCGAGGGCTTGGTTTGAAACAGGGAATGGTACGGCACTGGTTCGAGCGGAAATTCGTTCGAGGACCAGAACAGTTGCAGTTGGCCCGCGTCGCCCGTTCGTTCATATGTCACTTCGAACGGCTGATCACCATATGAAAGCGCTGTGGCCGGGCCGCTGAACCATCGTGCGGTCTTGGCATCCCCTTCTAGCAGGATCTGTCCCTTGACCTTCAACGAGATTCGTCCCTGAACGAACGCGTGGAACTGGTACATTTCGGCACTGCGAAGCAGCAACGTGCCTACCCAGTTCGCAGTGAACTTGCCTGTGGGTAAACGCGAGTCCGGCGACGATGGTCCCCATTGAAAAGCGATATCCGGGTCAACTCGTTCCACGACAGCGTCATTGACCTGATAACGAGCTCGCAAGCCCGGCGACTGTTCGTCATCATCGTCCTGACCATATACCAAAGTGACGGCGAATGCGAAGATGAGTATCAGGCAGCACTTGATTAGTGCAGATAAATAGGCTCGGGACATCCGATACCACGGACTTGGAGCAGAGGGATCGACACAACGTGTCGTCGCAGAGAAGCAAGGTCGGAACAGTGCCTTTCGGCCCAAAGGGCCAGCCGTTCCCTTAGCCAGGGCCCTTAGGCCCTGGAATCGGTACGCATTGTCAGTTTCTTCAGGCCTGAAGGGCCGGCCGTTCAGACTAGAGAGCAAGGGTATCATGCAATACCGCCTCATTTTTCATTGCACGGGGCATCTCATGCGAACAGAGCGGCTAGCCTTGCTGATCCCGAGTGGATCGTTGCCACCGACTTCAAGTCTTCGACATGGCCGTGTCCTCTCCCAAAGACACGGCCACTGCGACGAAGATATGGCCGTAACACCCAATCTTAATTCGAACCTCGTCAGCGCGGATCAAATCTCGTACGGCTTCTCCGACTTGGCATCAGCACCAAACGAAGTACGAAACGCTTCGGCGGCAGCATCCACGGCCTTATCAGGACCAGTCAATCGCAAGAAGTAGACCGCTTTGTCCTTCACGGTCAGGATCACGCTCAGCGAGCGGTGTTTCGCGCGAGCTTCCTTCTTGCCGCCAGCAAAGGGACCACCGGCCGAGAACATGTAGGTTCCGGTCACGTCGTGTAACACGTAGTCGCCTTGTGGAGACTTGCCCGCAGTGATCTTGACCTTGCGCTCTTCACCAGCAAACTGGTCGGTCCAGCGCTTCAAGTTGGCATCCACACCGCCGCCGCCCCCTGGGAACGAAGAGATCACCAACTCGGTCGGATGCTCGTCTCCTTCCGCTGGTGGAATCAGGAACTGAGCCAATCGCAACTTGTTTGCGGGCGGCTGCTGCTTCCACGTCGCGGGAACCTTCAATGTGATGTCGTCGATCTTCACCTCGGCAGGTGCTGCAGGTCCCTTGTCCCCTTGGCTCAGGCGAGCGACACCGCGGAAAGAGCTATCGCGCCGCGAGACTTGTGGGGCAGGTCGGGGACCGGATGCGACGAGCGGTGCACCTGCGACCGTCATCGAGAGCGAATACAAACTCGTCCGGGCGGTGATGTAGAGCGTCTTTCCGTCAATGCCGCCAAACTTACAATTGGCTGGATGCTCGGGAACAGGAATGCGTCCGATCAGTGTCCCATCGGCCTTCAGCACGACGACACTCTTGTAGGTTGCATAGATGTTGCCGTTGGCATCCAATCCCATCCCGTCCGGCCCACCACCATCCAAGTCGGTGTCGCCAGTATAGATCAGCTTGCCTGACCCCACTTGACCCGCGGCCGTAATCGGGTAGCTCCACAGTTCGCGCTTGTTCGGCTCAGCAACCAGCAGCGTCTTGTGATCGTTCGAGACCAGCACGCCGTTAGGACGTTCGCGGTGATCGATCACGCGGGTGGTCTTGCCTGCGGCATCGACGTAATAAACGCCCATGCAGGTCTGGTCGATCTTCATGTCCTGACCGTAACGCGGATCCGTGAAATACAATCCGCCATGCCCGTCCAGAGCGAGATCATTCGGACTGTTCAGCGGCTTTCCATCGAACAACTCGCACAGTGGCTCGATCTTTCCGTCCTGACTCCCGATCTTCACGACACGACGAGCCCCACCCTGACACGCGTACAGCTTGCCTGCAGCATCAAACACCAGACCGTTGGCGGCTCCGGATGGCTTGAGGAAATCGCTGACCGTTCCATCCGCATCAACACGGACAATGCGCGAGTTCGGAATGTCACTGAACAGCACGAAGCCCTTGGGCGAGAATGCCGGTCCTTCGGTGAACTTGCAGTCACCGGTCACCTTCTTCACTTCGGCACCGGGGGCAATCAAATGAGCAAGGTCATCGGCAAAAGAAACACTGGCGACAGCAATGACAGCCAGAGTCGCTAGCGAGCATGTGAATCGACGCATCAAGCGATCTCCTTCGAGGAATCACGAATCCTGCGGAACTACTGCGGATTCTCTGCCAGTGTGAGGTAATTTGCAAACGGAGTTGTTACGAACTTGCTGTTGAAATGAGTGATCAGCAGTGTATTCGGATCCGTAATGTCGGCTATTTATCTCCATCCCGTGCAAACCCCCGTCGATCTCCTGCTGCGAGGCTGCGAAATTCGACACGAGCGGCGACGCGGACCCGGCGGCCAGCATCGCAACAAAACCGAATCGGCGGTCGTGATCAAACATCTCCCGACGGGTGTCACGGCGCAAGCGGCCGAGCGGCGCAGTCAATTCGACAATCACCGCATGGCAGTGAAACGCTTGCGTATCAACCTGGCACTCGAAGTTCGCAGCCCCGATCTTGCCAAGGCCGCACCCACAGAACTATGGCAATCGCGTCGTCATGAAGAACGATTCGCCTGCAATGCCGATCATGAACACTTTGCACCGCTGCTCGCCGAAGCACTCGATGTCGTCTTCGATCACCAGGGTCAAACACCCGGTTCGGCCTTGCAGCTGGGGATCACAGCGTCGCAATTGATCAAATTCTTGAAGCAGGAACCACGAGCGTTCCTGCTAGTCAACGAATGGCGGCGACAACACGGCCTGCGGACGCTCGAGTAGTCGCCACCGAACATGGCATCACTTGAACGGCCATTCTGGTCCGAGTGCTTCCCGCTGAAATCGGGCCAACTGAGCAATCCCTTTCGTCGCCAGGTCGAGTTGCTGATTCAGAAACTCGCGCGAGAACGGCTTCCCCTCGGCAGTCCCCTGCACTTCGATGAACTCGCCTTCGCCAGACATCACCACATTCAAGTCGACTTCGGCCTGGCTGTCCTCGACATAGTCGAGATCCAGCACCGGAACCCCATCGACCACACCAACGCTCACCGCCGCAATGCTGCGAGTAATCACAGACCGATCCGCGGGAAGATCACCCCGGATCGACGCGATCGCATCGCAAAGTGCAATGAATCCACCAGTGATGCTCAGCGTT
>CBIHQO010000433.1:0-6053 GCA_966211735.1 uncultured Schlesneria sp. | reverse complement strand
ACCAGCTTCTTAAGAGGCTTATCATAAGCGGCCCCACTAAAGGGAGGCCGTCCTGCCAACAGGCGATATAAAGTGCAGCCGAGGCTGTATAAATCTGCACGAATATCGACCTCGTGAGAGCCCTCGGCCTGCTCGGGAGCCATATAGTCCGTCGTCCCCAGTACCGTCTCTGTTCCAGTGAGGCGGTGATCGGTCTTGACCTCACGTGTCAGCAGCGCCAGGCCAAGATCGGTAATTTTCACACCGTTCTTCGAGAGCAGCAGATTCGACGGCTTGAGATCGCGGTGGACCAGGCCATTCTCATGAATATGCTGCAGGCCGATCGACGCCTGCCGGATAATCTCGCAGGCATCCGGCACGGGCAAAGGCCCTAGCCGCCGCGCGAATGAATCCACATTTTCGCCGACGACTAGCTTCATCGCCAGGTACAGCGTCTGTTCGTACTCGCCGGCGTCATCCGCATGAACGATGTAAGGATGATCCAGCGTTCCGATCGATTTCATTTCCCGAAAGAAACGAAGTCGAGCCACGCGACTGCCCGAGAACTGGGGAAGCAACAGCTTGACCGCCGCATCGCGGCCGAGATGAATATGCCGGGCCCTGAACACATTACCGCTGCCGCCGGACCCGATCAGCGACAGCAACTCGTAGTTGCCGATCCTGCGCAGAGGAGCCTCTTGGTAATTGCTGGTGACGCCGTCCGGTTCGCCAGGAGTGACTTCGCGGATCGGCGAGATGTCGCTGTTTTCAGATGGCCTGTTGTACTCGATCTCGTACTCGGCAGCAGCCTGAATCAGGGCCTCGAACTGAGACTGCTGCTGCCAATTCGAAATCCGGTCCTGACAATTCCGGCAGGTGATCAGATGCGACAGCCACTCGACGGAACGAGTTTCCTGATCACTGCTCTGCAGGATCCCCCGCAGGATTTCATCGGACGGACAGACGGGATTCATGGGATCGTCTCGTTCGGAACCATTTTCAAACAGGCGGGTCGAGACGGACAGGAAAGCCCTTAACCTCCCGTGATCTTCTCGAGTCGCAGATGGTCTCTTCAGGCACGTACGCCAGACTCGTCAGGGTGACGCGCCCAGGATCTTTTTCGACATCGCATCCACGACAATCGGCATATAAATGATGCCGATGTAGTGATCAGCTAACAGCTGAACATGATGGTCGTCGGCCAGCCTGGCGGCCTGAGCCAGCTTGAACGCATGGATCGGCGGCACAACCTGGTCTCGAGTTGCGGAGTACATCCAGGTCGTCGCAGGATCGAGCCGGTGGGCCAACCGAAGTGGTTCGACCTGATTGAACAGATCGCGAAGCTTGTCGCCTGTGTATCCAGCCGTAGCCAACATCTCTCGCAGCTTGCCTGCTTCGCGCTGACCGTTGACGACCAGACTATGAAGGTCGCCACCCGCCACCATGATGTGGACCGATTGGTATCCATGGTCGAGCCCCGCGGTCGTCGCAGCGACAAACCCGCCCAGACTAGTCCCCTGCAGCGCGATATTCGCGTGGATGATGTGTGGAATCACGGCCACGGCGTCTCTGGCTCGCCGCACGTCGGCAATCCCTTGAATCATCGTCGCTTCCACGTGCCGACCGTCCGGCCGAAATCCGGTCGGGCGGCGCAGCCCGTAGAAAGGTAATTGAATCATGAAGGCATGCAGATTTTTGGCGTGAAAAGCCTTCGCGAACAAACGTCCGACATCCATTCCCGATCCTGATTCATGCACGACGACCACGGCAGGTGCGTCGATCATGCGACCTTGATCGTCCCTGGCCGCATACCATTCCAGTGCGACCAGGTCATTCTGCGCAACGCCATTCGGCTTCGGTGACGGGAACCGGATATAGCCGTCAATCTCCGAATCACTAGCGGGCTCGATGGTGACTTTGAAGTCACTCGGCTTCCAGATGAGATGCTCTATACATGTTTTTGCGTCAGCTGAATCGTCGGGTTGCGGAGCGATTGTGTCGCGAGCGTTAAAGGTCTGGTGTGCCTTGGGCGAATCTTCCGCCCAAGCGCCAACTGGCGTCGTCACGCCAATGCAAACCAACGCCACTGCCAACACGGTTCGATTCAACATCTACTGCGGCCCTAGCAGAGAGTAGCGATCTTCGACATTGGGGGCGATTCTAACGCAAGGTCGATTAATACGCATGAGCTATTAAGGGGATCATCAGCCACATTTTCGGATCACTGCACGTTGATCAATGAACCGATGATGAATTGATGCGGCCAGCCTGCACCTCACTACCTCTTTCGGCCCGAGCGCTGCAAATCGCTAGATGGCTTTCTGCTTATGAATATTTGCACGGAGCCACAGGTCACGGCGTGAGCCACGCCATAACGCATTTCCACCAATCCACTTAAGCAACTTCGAATATAGGCAAACGGACCGTCAGAACGATTGGCTTCCCAGCCAATCCTTATGGTATAGTCTATGGCTCGTCGCAGCCGCAGTTGTTCGCTGCGGCTATTTTTTCCGGGTGCTGACAATGTCCATACTGACCATCACTGATCGCCATTCCGGCTCGACGGCGCGCATTGCGCCGGACTTGGGATTCAACTGCTTTGAATTCCGCGCCATGGTTGCTGGGCAACCGGTGGATGTTCTGGATGCGATACCCGGCTTTGAAGCTGGTGGCCAGAAAGCCAGCAGTAGCGGGATTCCGATTCTCTTTCCGTTTCCGAACCGGATTCGCGCCGGCAAGTTTTCGTGGGACGGGAAAGACTATTCACTGCCGACCACGGACAAGTTTGGCAATGCTATCCACGGGTTGTGCCTGGATCGCCCCTGGCGCGTGATCGAGCAGCGGGACGATTTCGTCACCGGACAATTTCAGCTCAGTGTCGATGCCCCCGATCGCCTGTCGCTGTGGCCCACCGACTTCGTGATCGAAGTCGATTATGAAATCATCCATAACCGCCTGCGCGCCAATTTTCGCATCGGCAATCCGTCAAACCGTCCGTTGCCGTGGGGATTGGGAACGCATCCTTATTTCAAATTGCCGCTGGGAAAGAACAGCCAGCCGGGAGACTGCCTCATTGAAGTTCCCGCAGCCAAGCGTTGGGAACTGGTCGATTGCCTGCCGACGGGCAACTTGCTGGACCTGGACGAGTCATACGACCTGCGCGACGGAGCCTACGTTTCGGTGTTGAAACTGGACGATGTCTATACTCGCATCGACTGTGCCGGTCCGCAGTTCGATTGCGTGGTGATGGACGAGCGAGCCGGACTGCAGGTGGTCCAGACGTGCCCCCCGATCTTCCGAGAAATCGTCGCATTCACCCCGCCAAACCGTGCCGCCGTCTGCATCGAACCGTACACTTGTCCGACAGATGCCATCAATCTGACCGCGGGCGGATTGCATTGCGGTTGGAGGACATTGAGCGCCGGAAGCGAATTTCATACGTGGATCGATATCACGGCCGGCCGGGTACTGGCATGATCGAAACTCAATCACGGCGTTGAACTTTTTGACAGTGTCGAATGGAGAGTCTTCATGTCCAAGTTTCCATTCATCGCCCTCGTGATCGCCATGGTCCCCTCCCTGGCCAACGCCGCTGTTCCCTGGCTGTTGCCGACCGCCGCAACCTGGATGCAAAACGACGAGGCCAAGCCCAAGCAGACTGATGCCCAGGCCCTGAAGGAACTGCTGGAGCGAATCAAGAAACTCGAGACCGAAGTCGAGCGCCTGAAAAACGACGCACCGGCCGCAGGAAAGCCCGCCGTCGAGAACGGCGTGATGACGCTGCTGGACATCGCTCAGGTCGGCCTGGTCTATCTTCCCAGCGGACAATCACGCTATATCGCGCTGCATCTGATTGTCGCTAACACCGGCACGAAGCCGGTGGTGATCGCTCAAGACCAGATCACATGCGAGATTGATGGTGAATCGCGCAAGCTGGAAAAGATCGCCCCCGAACTGGCCAATCATGGATTTCAGTACAAAGGGCAAAACTATAACCTGCAGTCGATGCAGCCTGAAAAGAACCGCACGGTTCCCGCCGGCGGGCAGATCTCGTTCTGGCTCGTGTTTCCCAAGCTGGCGATGAGTAACACGATTCCCAAGTGCAAGCTGAAGCTAACGATTGGCGACGCCAAGAAGGAAATCGACGTCAACTCGGTTCAGCGAGCGATGCTGGGATTGGAGACCGAAAAAATCGGGCCGCGCGGCGCATTGGCACTGATGACCATCACGGGATCCATGACCGTCTTCAACACGCAGGCGCTGGTCGATGAGATCGAGAGGGTTGCTGCCCAGAAGACTGCCCGAATTGTCTTGCGGTGGAATTCCGATGCGCCGGCTCCCGACGGTCAGATCATGAACTGGCTGCAGAACGCCACGAATCTGGGGCAAGCTCGCAACAACAACGAACTGTTCCCTTCACTACCAGGGTCGCTGCGCGAATTCCACCTGGTCAGGTTCTCCGAAAACGACAACGCCGCGAGTGGCTATCGCGGCAATCCAAACAATGGCGGACGGGTGCACGCCTCTGCGGCCGATGCGGTGGGAGCCGCGCTGAAAACGGCCTACGTCGCCCTGCCGCGAGACGAGTTGCTGCAGGAAATCCGCGAGGGGCATCCCCTGACGCGAGCCGCCGCCCTAGCCTATGGAGGAGCCCGCCTGGATGCCGAACATCTACCGCTGATCTTCCAATGGGTCGGTGACAAGGATCCGGAAATTCAACGAGCGGCCTTGCAGACGCTGAGCCATTTTGGCGAGCCCGAAGCGATCGAGAAGTTGGTCTTCTACGCCAAGCGCAACGTCGAACCTCTGTCGAGTACCGCGATCGAAAGCCTGGCCGGTTCACGCTTCGGCACGGCCCACGATGCGCTGCTGAATCTCCTGAAGAATGAACCGCCAGAATCCAAGAAGCGGATTGTGACGGTGCTCGCCAAGTACCCGCGCCCCGTCTGGTCCGACGTTCTCTATGAGTTTGCCAGTGATTCACGAGCCGGCTTGAACCTGGACGCCGTCAAAGCACTGGTCGCTGTGGGGCATCCCAAGCTAGTCGACATCCTGGAAACTGGACTGAAAGGAAGCGACAAGCCGCTGCGCGACTTCTGCTTCCAGACGCTGGCCAATCGTAGCGACGAACGGAGCGAAAAACTGGCTCTCGACGCGACGCTCGCCCACCTGAAGGATTCACCTCCGGATGGACCGATGGTGCAATTGCTGACTCGAACCAAGGACGCGCGGGCGCTGCCACTCTTGCTTGAGCAATTGGAAAAAGTGAACGGCGATCGCAGTTCGGTGATCAGTCTACTGGTCCAGATGGGTGATCAATCGGTGGCAGAGAAGCTGGCTCAGAAGTACCCCACGCTGCAGAACAATTCAGAGAAGGTCCAGATCCTGAACGGGTTGCGACAGTTCCGCCATCCGAAGTTCCGTGAATACGCTGGCGCTGCCCTGCTCTCGAACGACAGCTCGCTGGTCTCGACCGCGGCCAATACGCTGATGCAGGAAGGACACCCGGAAGGCGAAAAATTGTTGATCGCCGCACTGGACAAGCAGACCACGTCGCACCTGCTGCACAGCATTACCAACGCCCTCGCCAACTTCGGCACGCCGGACGCGCGAGCGGCGCTGATGAAGGCCAAATCATCCAATGACCCACACAAAAAGAATTACGCGACGATTGCCCTGACCCAGATCCGACAGCGTTCGCCAGGCTTCCAGTATGTCAATCAGGGTCTGCAGCGAATGCAGATGCCCATCGACCCGAACGACAAGGACGCGAAGAAGCAGCAAGAGAAAGATGCGATGGAATTCTTCGACCTGGCTTTGCAGCTAGATCCGCAGATCCCCGAAGCGTATGCCGGGCGAGGCAAGCTGTACCTGCGGCAGGAAAAGATGGCCGAAGCAGGCAAAGACTTTGAGAAAGCGGTCGAGCTGAACCTGGAACCCGAAGACAGCGAGGTCGTGACCGGACTGGCACTGAGCCGAGTCGTGGCGGGTCGATTTGAAGACGCGATCAAAACGATCGAAGCGGGTCGTGAAAAGCACAAGAATACGCCTCGCGGTCTGTACCTCTACAACAC
>CBIHQO010000432.1:0-6056 GCA_966211735.1 uncultured Schlesneria sp. | reverse complement strand
CTTGCCCCTCTGCTGGCCTGGCATCCTGACCGGATTGGTGCTGACGTTCGCTCATGCGGTGGGTGAGTTCGGAGTCGTGTTGATGCTCGGAGGTAACATCCCCGGCATCACGCGCACGCTTTCGATCTCGATCTATGACAATGTTCAAGCCCTAGACTACGCTAGTGCGGGGCGGACCGCCTTGTTGCTGGTTGGATTCTCGTTCACGGTGCTGTGCTTCACGCATGCGCTGAGTCGACGGGAGAACCTGACATGAGCAATGTACAGAGTCTGCCTGAGACGCAGCTTGTGGCCAGGTTCGAGAAGCAGTTTGTGCGTGGGCCGCGCATTGTCGCAGACCTGCAGATCCCGAGTGGCTTCTCGGTGACGACGTTGTTCGGCCCTTCGGGCTGTGGCAAGACCACTGTGCTGCGATGCCTGGCGGGGCTGGAACGTCCCAATGAAGGAACGATTCAAGCGGCTGGGGAAACCTGGTTCGATTCTGGTCAGCGAATCAGCCTGACTCCGCAGCAACGCGACATCGGGTTTCTGTTCCAGGACTATGCTCTGTTCCCACACATGACTGTGGCGGAGAACATCGGTTATAGACTTCGGCATGCTGCGGGATCAGGTCCGCCAGGGTGGCTGTGGGCCGGCAGACAACCTTCTGTCATGACGCGAGAAGACACTGGCGGCTCAAAGCTGCCGCCAGTGGCACCCGAGAGTGGGCACAGTACTGCGATCGATCCGCGTGTGCTGGACATGCTGCAGTTGTTCGATCTCGTTGGGCTGGAACATCGTCGACCCGGCCAGATCTCTGGCGGGCAGCAACAACGAGTCGCCTTGGCTCGTGTGCTGGTTTGTCGTCCCAAGTTGTTGTTACTGGATGAACCGCTATCGGCACTGGATGCGACACTGCGCGAACAACTGCGTACACAGTTGCGAAGGCTGCTCGTCAAGTTTCAGATTCCGGTTGTGATTGTGACTCACGATCGCACCGAAGCGATCTCGCTCTCCGATCAGCTCGTAGTGATGGAAGCGGGACGGATTCGTCAGACAGGAACGGTCCAGCAGGTGATCACTCGGCCTAACGATCTGAACGTAGCCCGCATCGTCGGCGTGGAAACGGTGGCCGTGGGAACCATCTTGAAGGTTCACGAAGGACTCGCCACGGTTCAAGTTGGTTCAGCAACGCTGCTCGCTGTGGCACCCGAACAGACGGCACGAACGGTCCATGTCTGTATTCGCGGTGAAGACGTGGCGATCCAGAAAGGGACTTCGGGCGAAAGTAGCGTCCGCAATCATCTGCCGGCAGTCATTCAATCGATCGTCCCCGAAGGGCCGCTCGTCCGCATCACGCTTGATTGCGGATTCGAGTTAACCGCACTCGTCACACGTCCCGCCTGCGAAGAGTTGCGACTACAAGTCGGTGATCATGTGACCGCCAGCCTGAAGGCACCGGCGATTCATCTGATCCCACATGATTAGCGCCTACGGCAATCGGGCCTTGATCACGCGTGGACGGGCGGCCAGATCCCTGCGCACGGTGACATCGGCGTACTTGCCAGCAGCGGTCAGCTTCTGGCTGGCTGTGTCTGCTTGTTCTGGAGAGAGTTCCATGAGGAACAGCGCGTTGGCAGCGGCAAAATCAGGTGCGGCAGCGATCAGGCGGTCGATCACGTCGAAGCCACTGGCTCCGCCGTCGAGTGCCAACAGAGGTTCGTGCTTGGCAACTTCCGCATCCAGCGTGGCGATCTCGGCGGTGGGGATATACGGAGGATTGCTGGCGATGATGTCGAATCGGCGATCAGTGGCGACAGGTGCAAACAGATCACCTTCGACGAACGTGATCAGATCTTGCACGCCATGCCGGGCGGCGTTTTCAGCGGCAATGGCGAGTGCCCCGGGACTGATATCGGTCGCGGTAATCTGCACGTTCAGCTTGGCCATCTGAGAACGCTTGGCGACGCTCACGGCGACACAGCCGGAACCGGTACACAGATCAATCACGCGCACGGGCGATGTATCGCCGCTTTCTTTACGCGCGGCTGCCAGTTGCTTGATCCCCTCGATGACCTCGATCACCAAGGTCTCGGTGTCCGGTCGCGGGATCAGCACATCTTTGGTGACGCGGAAATCGAGGCTGAAGAATTCGCGGTGTCCGACCAGATAGGCGACGGGTTCCGCTTGAGCTCGTCGTTGGACAAGCTCTCGCATTTTCCCGCGAATCGCATCCGTCAGCGTTTCGTCATAGGCGGTGTAAAGCTGGATGCGCTGACATCCACGAGCGAAGGCGAGCAGAATCTCGGCATCGAGGCGCGGGGTGTCGCTGCCGTGCTTCTTCAAGTGCCCCGTGGTCCACTCCAACACCTTGCGAACCGTCCATTCGTTGGCAGGCGCTGGTGCTGGGGAGTCGGGTGCTTCGGACACGGGTCACTCGGTTGATGAAGAGATGGAAGAGATTGCAAATTGCGAATTGCAAAATGCAAATTTCAAATTGGAAGAGACCCGAAAGCCAAGCCTGGTTGCTTCGCATTTCGGTCTGACATTTTTCAATTTGCATTTTGCAATTCGCAATTTGCAATGCTTTCTCTTCGTGACTCAGCCCTGAATCACACCACGAAGTCGTTCTTCGCGGTCGTAATTCACCATCGCCTGCACCACGTCGTCCATATCACCCGCGATGATCTGATCCAGCTTATGGACTGTCAGGTTAATGCGATGATCGGTCAGTCGGTTCTGCGGAAAGTTATACGTGCGAATTCGTTCGCTACGATCGCCGGAACCAACCAGCGTGCGGCGGAAGTCGGAGCGTTCTTTGTTGGCCTGATCTTGTCGCTGTTCCAGCAACCGACTGCGGAGCACTCGCAACGCCTTCGCTTTATTCTTGTGCTGACTCTTTTCGTCCTGGATACGGACGACGATTCCGGTCGGCAGGTGAGTGATCCGGACTGCCGACTCGGTCTTATTGACCTTCTGACCGCCAGGTCCGCCCGCTCGCATCGTATCGATCTTCAGGTCTTCGTCGCGGACTTCGACATCGATGTCGGTCGCTTCGGCCATCACAGCGACCGTGGCGGCACTCGTGTGGACTCGACCTTGCGTTTCAGTTTCGGGAACGCGCTGGACGCGATGCCCGCCGCTTTCGAACTGCAGTTGGTGATAGGCCCCAGCCCCGGTGATCGACAGCACGACTTCCTTGAGTCCGCCGAGTTCGGTCGCCGAGATTTCCAGGACTTCGAATTTCCAGTGCTTCTTCTCGACGAATTTGGTGTACATTTCGAACAAGTCGCGAGCGAACAGAGCAGCTTCGTCACCACCGGTTCCTGCCCGGATTTCCATGATCAAGCTGCCGCGGGTGATGGAGTCGCCGGCGGTGACCATGTCTTCCAGTTCGACGCGGAGCGTATCGAACTTGGCCTGGAGTTCAGCGATTTCAGCCTGAGCGTACTCGCGAGTTTCGGCATCGTCTGCCGATTCGAACATCTCTTTCGCCGTCGCGAGGTTCACTTCAAGCTGATTGAACTCACGAACGGTCAAGGCCACCTTACCCAGGCCGCCGTGTTCGCGCTGCAATTCGAGCATGCGCGAGGTTTCAGCGAGGACTTCCGGGTCTTGAAGCAGACGTTCGAGCTCTTCGTAGCGGACGAGCTTGGCCTGGAGCACGGGAAACATGATGATTGGCCAGAGAAATCAGGAGGCGGTCGGTGTGGCGGGCAACGCATGCTCACGCCAATCCAGCGTCAAAGCAGTGGCATTCCAGCCGCCAGCCAGTGGAAGGCTGGCGGCGAACACCACAGGCAGACGCGACCGCGCTACTGGGCCTTATCGCCTTCAGCAGGAGCAGCGTCTTTCTGGCCCCAATTGTACTTGCGCTGGAATTTTTCGACGCGGCCAGCGGCGTCCACAAACTTCTGCTTGCCCGTATAGAACGGATGCGAAGCGGAACTGATATCGACCATCACCAGCGGAAACGTCTTGCCGTCAACTTCGCAAGTACGATCAGTCTTGATCGTCGAGCGAGTGACAAACTGAACACCCGTGGAGGTGTCTTGGAAAACAACCTCGGTGTACTTGGGATGAATGCCGTCTTTCATGATCCGCTGCCTGGAAGAAAAAGAGTCATCGACCGTGGCTCAGAACTGGACTTCTGTGGAAACCCGAAAATCCTCTGGCCGTTCTATCCCCGCAGCACCCTGTGGGGGACTCAGAATTTTAAGCCGTTTTGAACCAGACTGCAAGTCACCCGCCAACTTTCGGTTCTCTATACCAGCACGATCGTTACGTCAAATGGGGCTTCTCGATGCGATGTTAATCATCTGTGAAGACCGGCAGTCTGCGGGGGACTTTACGGCTGTAGCGATCCTTTGGGTCACGTAGGGCGCAATTGGCATAGCAGAATCGTTAGCAGCAAAAAAACGGCCACCCGATATTTGAACAAGGACCTGAGGACCTTCACAGCGCTCACTGGATGGGACTGATGGGATTTCAGCCGCACACGCCTGGGGCCAACGCCTGTCTGCGTGCATCGTGGCACCGCCGAGATTTTGTTGGTTCTGGCGGTCAAGACGGCCGTCGGTAAGTGAAAATTCAAGAGGAGTTCACGATGTTTGGCCTCAGGAAAATGCGATTTGTCGACATCGGGACAGGATTGTCCATGATGATCGCCAGCGCAGGGATTCTCGCCGCGAGCGCCCTGCACGCAGCCGATCCAGGGTGTGCTTATCCAAGCGGCCCGGCGGTTTGCAATGACAAGATTTTCGAAGATGCCGCCGAGAAGCTGAAGAATCTCAACCCGGGTGGATGCTCGCCAGCATGTGCTGCTCCAGCCATGCAGCCGTGCATTCCAACGGCTCCTGTTTGTGATCCGAACACCGTATTCGGCGCTCCAGGATGCGCTCCAGCAGGGGGCGGCGGTTGCCTCAGCAAATGCGGTGGAATGTTCACCGGCGAATTGGGTGATCCCTGGACCCTGATCAGCATTTTCGACGACGGATGCGGCGGCAACCGTCTGAAGGATAATGGCTGGATCCTGGGTGGACATTCGCAGTGGGGTTATCAGAACAAGCCTGACGGTGCCTTTACTGGTAACGGTCCTTACCTGAGCCAAAAGGAATGGAGCAAGCTGAACCTGAATCAGCAGTACATGTTCCTGGGTAAAGTTGCTGACGGCAGCAAGGGACTGGACTGGGGTTTCCGCGCCGACCTGATGTACGGTGTCGACGGTAATGAAGGTCAGTCGTTCGGTAACGTGAATGCGGGACACTACGACTACTTGAACGGCTGGGACCACGGCATTTACGAATGGGCACTGCCCCAGTTGTACGCCGAAGTCGCTGCTGGCGACCTGTCGGTTAAAGTCGGACACTTCTATACCATCATTGGTTACGAAGTGGTTCCTTCGACCGGCCAGTTCTTCCTCAGCCGTCAGTTGACGTTCTGGAATAGCGAACCATTTACTCATACCGGCGCGTTGGCCACCTACAAGGTGAACGACAAGCTGACCGTGAATGGTGGTTACGTGTTTGGTATGGACTCCGGCTTTTATCAATATGCCGCCGGAAGTTCGTTCCTGGGCGGATTTGTCTACCAGGCAACTGACAAGACCAACATCGTCTACTCGGTTGTCGCTGGTGACCTCGGCTGGCGTGGTGACGGTGCGATCAACAGCTGGATTCTGTCCCAGAAGTGGACCGACAAATTCAGCACAGTTCACCAGTTCGACGTGCTGAACAGCAACCTGACCGTCAGTGCCGGTGGCGTTCCTCGCCAGGGCAATGTTCAGGCTGACTTCAACACCGCCGCCGGTGGATTCATCGCTCAGAACTCGATCGGCTTCATCAACTATGCGTTCTACGATATCAACGCACGTTGGAAGGCCGGTACGCGGTTCGAAATCTACCATCCTGATGGACAGGACTACTATACCTGGACGTACGGCTTGAACTACAAGCCCATCGCCAACCTGACCATCCGTCCTGAAGTGCGACACATGTGGTCGCCAAACCACGATCAGTACAGTGGAGCAGGAACACAGGGCCAGACCATCGGCCTGTTCAACCAGACCGTGGTCGGCG
>CBIHQO010000431.1:0-6061 GCA_966211735.1 uncultured Schlesneria sp. | reverse complement strand
ATCGCGGCTGGCCGACGAACATAGCCATGCCCTGGGGACACTGTATTACATGGCCCCCGAGCAGGCCGACTTACGAGCCGTTCCTGATGCGCGGTGGGACGTGTATGCCCTGGGGGCGTTGATCTATCACATGCTCACGGGAGCCCCCCCCTTCCGGACCGAGGAAAACGACAAACGGCTGAACGCGGCCCGGACATTGAACGATCGACTGAACCTCTACCGACAGATCGTCCGGCAAGGTCCAAAGCCGATCGCGCACCGCAAAGTCGCGGGCGTAGATCCGCAATTGGCAGAGCTTGTCGATCGATGCCTCGCACCGGATGCTTCGCGACGACTGACGAATGCTCAGGCTGTTCTCGACCGGCTGGTGGCCCGCGAACGGTTTCGGGCCAGACGACCGTTGATCTTACTGGGTCTGATTTTGCCGCTGCTGCTGTTGTGTGGCATCGCTCCGCTGGCACTGGAAGCGATGAACGATGCGGTCAATACCGCGCAGTCGAACCTGACGCGCCGTGCCATGGAAAGTGATGTGCTGTCCGCCAACCTGCTGGCCGAGAGCATCAAGCGCGAACTCGATGATCGCCTGACCGAACTAGAGGGGATCGCGACGGTCGAAGAATTACAACAGGCTGTCGTCGACTATGCCGACAAACCGAAAGCTGATCGTCAGCCATTGCTGACTCTGCTTGATAAGTTGAAAGGGAAAAGCGACCAGCACCGACGGTGGGTTGGTCGATCGGATGATGCGAGTTGGTTTTTGTTGGACGCCAGTGGCTATCAACGCTGGCGCGATCCGATGTCGTCCACGGTCGATCGTAACTGGTCTCATCGAGACTACTTTCACGGGGGTGGTTTCGATTTCCCCAAGGACGATGTGCCAGTAGATGTGCATGCCATTCGCGAACGTAATGTGTCGATTGCCTACCGAGGAACTTCGACAGGGCGCTATGTGGTTGCACTCTCGGTTCCTGTGTTCGCACCAAACGATGATCGGCGAGTAATTGGCGTGCTGGCTCGTACCTTATCGCTGAGTAGCTTGTTGCAGGACTATGAAAAAAGTCTGCGTTCACAGCGTTCGGATGGGGTGGGACGAAAGTTTGCGATTGTGGACAGTCGGTCCCTGGATGGTCGCCGCAAGTGGAACCTGCTGGCTCACGACTGGATGTCGGATGAACATCTGGCTGCAATCAAGGGTGATGATATCGCCAAGCTGCAACTGATCGGGGTGGCACCTGAGGCGGTCATCGATGACCTGGAGCATTTTGTGCAAAGCTCACGCTCGGGTGATCCGACTTACGAGTACGATCGAACGCGGCATTACATTGATCCGGTGGGACAGATGGATCACGCGACTTATGGCGGAGTCTGGCTGGCTGCGTTCAGCACCGTCGGCAATACCGGCTGGGTGGCGGTCGTGCAGGAACGTAAGGATGGGGCCCTGAGGGCGGTCGAGGAACTGCAGTCACGCCTGTTGTCATCGGCGATCGGTGCTGTTGTGCTGGTACTGGCCCTCGTTGCCGGGTCATGGTGGTTGATCGTGATCGTGCTGAGTGATCGCGGCTTCCGCTGGTTGCGATTCGGTCGCCGCCGCCACGGGACTTCGGTCACGCCGCAACTCACATCGCTTACCAGCAGAGGGGGCGATAGTGCTTGAGCTGATCATCCAGGGAACAAAGCCGGCACAGACACAGCGTCATCCCCTTCCCTCTGGGACGCGACTGGTGATCGGACGCGAAGCATCCAACGTCTCGATCCCCTGGGATCCGCTGATCTCGCGCAACCACGTGCAATTAGACGTGCGGCCTGGCCACGTTCAATTGAGCCGACTGCCCAACGCGCGTAATCCACTATTCTTTGGTGGTGAGGCGGTCGATTCCTGCCGCGTAGAGATCGGCCAGCATTTCGTGATCGGGTCGACTTCGTTCCAACTGGCCGCCGCCGAGCCGAACGGAACCTCGCTGGCGCAGCCGGTCGAGGAGTTCGCCTTCAAGCCTCAAGAACTTCGCAAGATCCGCTACCAGGATCCGGACAATCGGATCGAAGTGCTGACGCATCTGCCAGAGGTCATCGCAGGAGCACGTAGCGATCACGAGCTCTTCCATCGGCTGGTGAACCTGATGCTGAAAGGGGTCGTGCATGCCGAAGCCGTGGCGATCGTCGCGATTGGCAAGACCGATGATATCCAGATGCTGCACTGGGAACGTCGACGTGAGACCGCTGGGAGTTTTCATCCCAGTCGGCGACTCGTCGAGGAGTCGTTGGAGCGACAGCGAGCCAGCGTGTTGCATATCTGGGAGCAAGGGTCGCCGCAGCAAAGCGAACAGACTCTGACTCAGGAATTTGACTGGGCCTATTGCACGCCCGTTCCCGGGTTGGCCACGGAACCGACCGGGCTGTACATCGCGGGGCGAATGGGGAAGACGTTCGTTCCAGGGACGACGCTATCTGATACGCTGCAATTGGAAGCCGATGTCAAATTCACGGAACTCGTAGCCGAGATTATCAGCTCCGTCGTAAGAGCGCGGCGGTTGGAACGGCAGAAGGCGGGGCTGCGTCAGTTCTTCGCGCCACCCGTGTTAGCAGCGCTGGGCGATGAACTCGATACGACGCTGCTCGAACCAAGCGAGTGCGACATCACGGTCATGTTCTGCGACTTGCGAGGCTTCAGTCAACGTGCCGAGAGTGAAGCGGGAGATTTGATTGGCCTGTTGGAGCGAGTCAGCCGAGCCCTGGGAGTGATGACTCATCACATCCTCGAACATGGTGGTGTGACCGGGGACTTTCAGGGTGATGCCACGCTGGGATTCTGGGGCTGGCCGTTCCCATCGCCCGATGCAGCAGTGCACGCCTGCCGCGCGGCGCTGGGAATTCGGGCTGCCTTCGCAAAGGCGGCTGCAACCAAGAATCACCCGCTGGCGGACTTCGCGATGGGGATCGGAATCGCGCATGGTCGCGCGGTCGCGGGCAAGATTGGGACTGCAGAACAAGTGAAGGTCACGGTGTTTGGCCCGGTCGTCAACCTTGCGAGCCGCTTGGAGAGTATGACCAAACAGCTTCGCGTCCCGATTGTCCTCGACGAAGCCACCGCGAAGATTGTGCGACCGCGACTGCCAGCAACCGAAGGCCGCATTCGCAAGCTGGCGCGGCTATTGCCCTATGGAATTGAGACGCCAGTCGTCGTCAGCGAACTGCTTCCATCAGCTGTGGATGAACCGGAGCTATCGGATGCTTTGGTCGCCGAGTACGAACAAGGGGTCGATCACTTCATCGCCGGTCGTTGGGATCAGGCGTATCGCTGCCTGCACGGAATGCCTGCCAGCGATCGAGCTCAAGACTTCCTGATGCAACAGATCGTGCTGCACAACCGAACCGCTCCCCCCAACTGGGACGGGACGATCCGACTGCCAAGCAAGTGAGATCAGTGCCTATACCTGTTCCTGTTTGGGCGAGACGATCAAGGCGTAGTAACCAAGAGCCAGCAGCCAGACGAATGCGTACCACAACGTTACCGAAGTCCATGGCGACTGAAGGTCAAAGTTGACCACAAGCATTGTCGTCAGCACAATCGAAGAAAGAACCTGTGCAATGAACGGAAACACGGGATAACAAGGTGTTCGAAATGGGCGGGGCAGATCCGGCTCCAAGCGTCGCAGATTGAACAACGTCTGCATCGAGAGCGGATAGAGCGTAACCGCCCCCATCGCAGCGAGTGTGATCAGGCGTCCGGTGTCGGCGAGGAAGATCGCGACCACGCCCAGGCAGAAGTTGGTCGCGAGTGCCGCGACGGGCGTCTGTGTTCGAGATGATGTCGTTCCGAGAAGACGAGGGAGGAAGCCGGTGCGTCCCATCTCGAAGATGGCTCGTCCGGCAATCAGGATAATTCCATTCAACGAGGCGATCAGGCCCAGCCCCCCAATCCCGATCAACAGGTGCGACATCGGGTGATCCTTCGTCAGCACCTGTGTTAATGCCAGCGGGAGCGGGCTATCGGAGGTCGTCGCATTCGGACTGATGATCAGGTGGCCCTGAGGCTCCGTGACGATGTGATGTGGTGAATAGACGATGCGTTCCCATCCCCCGACGCTGACCGCACAGATCATGACCGTGCTGGAAAGGACCACCAGAGTGAACAGTGCCGAGCCGAAGCCGATTGCGATATCGCGTTGCGGATTGCGGGTTTCCTCGGCAACATTCGCGACTCCTTCGATCGCCAGGTAGAACCAGACGGCGAAGGGCAATGCGGCCAGGCAACCTTGCCAACCGTGCGGCCAGGCGTTGGCCGTGAAGTTCGACCACTGCGCGTGCGGGCCTACCAGGCCCGCAAACAGCAGGATCTCGCCGACGGCCAGGATGGCGACGATCAATTCAAACGTGGCGGCCTGTTGCACACCCCAAATGTTCAGCAACGTGAAGATCAGATAGCACGCGAGGGCGATCCAGCGAGGGTCTATTTCCGGAAACCAGATCTGCGCATTTGCTCCGACGGCCATGGCGATGGCGGGTGGGGCGAAGACAAATTCCATCACCTGAGCGACGCCCGTCAGATATCCGCCGAATCGTCCCAGTCCTCGGACGCCGTAGGCGAATCCGCCGCCCGCACGCGGGATCGCACAGGCCAGTTCGACATAGCTGAACACGAAGGTGACATACATCACCGTGACGAACAGAAACGCGATCAGGAGCCCAAAAGATCCTCCTTGCGGAAGCCCAAGATTCCAACCAAAGTACTCGCCCGAGATGACGTATCCGACACCGAGCCCCCACAGGGTCCACGGTCCTAATGACTTCTTGAGCGTCGTGGTATCCGAGATCGGCGACAAGTGCTCAGCCAAGGAATACTTTCCTATCATTCGACTTCAATGTGAACGTCCCGAACGCAGCATACTTCATCGATCAAATCTATTCGAAACCAGTGACCAGGTTCATACTGCAATTGAGGCAATATTTGAAAGGAACCCGCTGCAATCCGCGTTGCATTCGCATCAGTGCGTGCGCAATATTCTGCGACGATGTCTGAGGTGAAGAAACCGTTGTGCAGGATAGCTTAGAAAGTTGTCGATCAAGAATGGAACAGCGACGATTGATTTTTCGATGTCGTCAAAGTCCGGGTGACATTGTCATGTTGACCGCCGCCGTCCGCGATCTACACCTGGCGTATCCTGGCCGGTTTCTCACTGACATTCGCACGACGGCGGATGCGCTCTGGCACAATAACCCTTATCTCACGACGCTGCGCGAAGATGACCCGACCGTGGAATTGATGGATGTCCAATATCCGTTGATTCACCAAAGCAATCAGCGTCCTTACCATTTCATTCATGGGTTCGTGCAATACCTGGAATCGCAATTGAAGCTGTCGATTCCGGTCACGGCATTCAAGGGAGATATCCATTTAAGCGGCGAAGAGAAGAGCTGGATGTCGCAGGTTGCCGAACAGGACTACCACGGACCATTCTGGTTGATTGTCGCTGGCGGAAAGTATGACTTCACGGCGAAGTGGTGGAACCCGACATCGTATCAACGCGTGGTCGATCACTTCTGGGGGCGGCTTCCGTTCATTCAGGTGGGTGAACGCGGCCACTGGCATCGTCCGCTGTCGCGAGTGCTGGACCTTCGAGAAAAGACCGACACCCGGCAGTTCGTACGACTGATGTATCATGCGGATGGCGTAGTCTGTCCGGTGACGTTCGCGATGCATCTGGCCGCCGCGGTGGAGACCAAACACGGTCGACCGAAAAATCGGGCCTGTGTTGTGGTCGCGGGGGGGCGAGAGCCGATGCAGTGGGAAGCTTATCCGCACCATCAGTTCATCAGCACGAATGGGGCGCTGTGGTGCTGCGATAACGGGGGATGCTGGAAGTCACGTTGCCAACCTGTGGGAGATAATAGCCCTCAAGACAATGATCGCTGCGTTCAGCCGATCGCCATAGCACCGGATCTGCAGATCGCGCGTTGCATGGAGATGATTCATCCCGAAGACGTCATTCGACGGATCGAGATGTACTATGAAGGGGGAGCCCTGCAGGGTGCTACCGAGGCAGAATGGGCGGCCTTTGAGAAG
>CBIHQO010000430.1:0-6070 GCA_966211735.1 uncultured Schlesneria sp. | reverse complement strand
TTTCTTCCTGATGGTAACCAATCTCATTCAGCGAGGTTGCAAGTGCTGAACTCTAGAATCCCCGAGCGGCCCGGATGTCGTCAAAGTCTCTTAATTTATACCCGATTTGCAGGTAGTCGAGCATCCGGCACAACGATCTGACCGCGACACCCATTCCATCGGGACCACTGAATCCACCGAATTGCCCGCCCCCTTTCAGGTGCGGCTCCAGTTCTAGAAACACGCCGGGCGCGCCGAGTTTCTTCATCTTGGCGTCGATCGCCGGCAGATGCTCTCGCAGATCGCGCAGGATTAACTCGTGACCCGAATCGCCTGCGTCACAAGGAACAAAGTTCTTCAGTCGCTCTTCGTCGACAACACCGGTCCACGCCAGATTGGGATCAACTCGATAGTCCTTGATGTGCATCCAGCCGAATGAGTCTCGCATCGCCTGGTATTCCGCCAGACAATCGAGTGGAGACAAGTTCTGCGACGAAATATTTCCGCCATCAAAAATGCAGACCAGATTGGAGCGACCCACGGCTTTGGCCAGGGCCGCCAGCATGCGACCATTCTGTCCGACCAAGTTAGCCTCGACTTCCAGGCCATAGATCAAACCGGCCTTCGCGCACAGATCGACAATCGGTCCGAGTCGATCGGCCGCCTGCTGCACATACTTGGCAGGGTCTTCGCCGCGAGGGTGATAGTAGGAAAACCCTCGAATTAGCTTCGCACCCAGCGCAGTTGCAGAGTGAATCGTGGCCGCGACATCCCCAGCGTGGTACGTGGCATCAGGGACGTATTTGTTGTGCGTCCCATCATCCCTATCAAGCAACTTCACTTTACCCAATCGCGACCCGATGCTGGTCACCTTCATGCCATAGTCGGCGTGCAATTTGTTGAGCTGAGTTAGCTCCTGCGAATCCAGTTCCGTGACATGCTTGACCTTGCCGGAACCGGTCACGTCGACAAAACGCGGGCTGTAGAATTGCAGACCGAGTGCTGCCAGCGCAGAAAACTGCTCGATCGCGGTCTTGGAATTGGCAGCCTCATCGGCAAACGCGCTGAGAATGATGCAGGGTTTGGCGGTCATACGAGTCCCGTTTCGAAGAATATCGAGATACGCTTGCTTTGCGAAAATCAGTTGGCGATTCTGACACCCCCTGCGCGAGATGCAAGCCCGGACAACTTCGCCCCACCATTCCGCCCCGCCTGAAACCGTGAGATCAATCTGATGAACAGTCCGACATCCAGAAACCAACTGCGTGCTGGTATGGTTGGTATGGGAATGATTTTCGATGAAACGTACCGCCCCTTCTTCGAGCGGACTCACCGTGAAGGCCTGTATGACCGTCGGTTCGGCGATATCAGCGTCCCACTGACATCCGTGGCAACTCGCACAGGTTCTCGTGCCATCGCCTATCAAAAAGCGTCCGGCGCTGCGATTCATCCTTTTGTCAGCCATTCCGGTGTCGACTCAGTTGGCAAGATGCTTGCGGCGGGCGTTGATTTCGCGTGCGTCGCCACGCCCGACGATCGGCACTTCGAAGCGGCAAAACAAATTCTGGAGGCCGGCGCGCACGTCCTGATCGAAAAGCCGTCCGTTCTGAAACTACAGCAACTCGATGAACTCGTCGCACTGGCCAGGCAAAAGAACCTGCTCGCGAAGGTCGTCTATCACAAGCTGCTCGACCCCGACCACAAGAAGTTACGAACCCTGGTCGCTGACAACGTGCTGCAGCACATCAACAATGGCTACTGCTCCCTGCTTGAGCCCAAGTCGATATCTGGCGGTCAATTTTCCGAATGGATCGTTGGCCGCAATCCGGGCACTTATGTCGCTTGCCATTACATCAAGCTGATCGACTTCACATTCGGCGGCCGCTTGAAAACGGTGACGGCAACCGGACAGCGAGGGCTGGTCGGCCCCAAAAATGGTCCGACTTGGGACAGTACGCAGATGCGAATGGTTTACGAGTACGCCGATGGCCGTGACGCCGCATTTGACATCCACACGTCCTGGGTGACGCCCGACAACTTTCCCGGCTACGTCGAACAAGAAGTTCAGTTTCGCTTTGACAATGGCGTCTGGAACGGGCATAGCCGCAAACGTGGCGTCGAATGCACAGTGGAAGGTGAAACACCCTTGAAGCGGAAGATCACGATGAACAACCACTACAACGGCACTTTCTTAGAACCGTGGGGGGAGCGATCACAGCGAGGCTACGGCGTCGAAGTGCTTGATCGATTTGCTCGCGAACTGGCCTATGTGAAATTTGGTGGCTCGCCGACCGAGCAACCGCAACGTCTGGCCGAAATGCAATCCCTCGCCTACAACGATCTCGCCGCCGACCGGCAATCCGTGGCTGCCGTCCAGTCACTTGAGGCGATTCTCGATCACCATGCCAAAGGCGAACCTGATTGCGTAGTTCGTGTCAACGATTCGAAAGGCGGGTTGGTCCTGTATCGACCTGGCACCGCAGAACCGGTCGTACTGTACCAAGGCCAAGTCTAAACAAATGCCGCCAAGAATCGCCTTGCGTTTGGCTATCCGAAGGTCGTTCTCATCTGCATTTTGACTCTGCTTCCCGCATCTGTAGACTATTTCGACCTGCCAAATCCCGCCGACTTCAATCCGAGAATCCCATGACTCAGCCGATCCAGTTCGCCGGTGAAACCAAATCGAATGCCGCTCGGCAGATCATCGCCGATCAAGAGCCCGCCGCGCTGCGGACGTTTACACCATCTCAAGCGGTATTCGCCAAATCCGCCGGCTCCTACCATTGGACACCCGAGGGACGCAAGCTTTATGACTATTCGTCAGGCGTCCTCGTCGCGAACCTCGGGCATAATCCTCGTCGCTGGATGCAGCGGTTTGCCAAATACCTGAACTGGTCCCCGGAAGGACTCTTCGGCACCGAGGCCAAGTCGGACGAGTACGTGCCCGCCATCACTATGACGGCCTACAACGGCATTACCGAGATCGAAACGCAGGCCGTTCAGCGACTCCTCGCCAACCTTCACAAATCCAAAGGCAGCGACCGACTGAATACGATCGTCTGGGCGGCGTCGGGGTCCGAAGCGATCCAGAAGGCGCTCTGGGCCTGCCTGGCTCGAGATCGAACTCGAGACATGATCCTGGCAACGCGTTATGGCTTTCACGGCAAAAAAGGCCTGGCGAATGCGGTGACCGGGTCCGAAAAAGATTCCGAACGAGATCCTCGCGTGAAGTTCATCAGCTTCCCGATGGAGGAGATCATGGACGCAGGCTATGCACCAACCGCAATCGATGTCGCCAAATATCGAGCGGAGTTGGATGACATCTGGCGTCAGTTCGGACGTAAACTGACCTGCCTGATTACCGAACCCTACCTCGGCGGAGGAGGCAGCTTTCACCCCAACGCCGCCTACCATCAGATGTTGCAGCAGTTCTGCCGCGAACACGATCTGGTCTTCATCTTCGACGAAGTCCAAGCCAACTTTGGTCGTACCGGCTCAATGTACGCCTTCGAAGAATATGGTGTCGAGCCCGACATGGTTGTCCTCGGGAAAGGTCTGGGCAACGGCGTCCCCGTCGCTGCTGTCGCCGCCAACCGCGAGATCTTCAGCGTCATGAAATACGGGGAAGCGTCCGACACCTGGAGTGCCAATCCACTCTCATGCGCCGCGGTCCTCGCAACGCTCGATGAGTTTGAATCAACAGACGTGCTGAAACATGTCCGCGAACTGACGCCACTATTTCTGGAGGGCCTGAACCGACTCAAGCAGACCGGGCTTGTGAATCATGTCCGCGGCGAAGGTTTGGTCTTCGGTTTCGAGTGCGCCCCCGCCGGATCGCTCTCCGCAGGTGAGGTCGCTGCCAGGATCGTCGAAGCTTGCTACCTGGGAAAAGATGGCGTTGGCATTCATTTGCTCGGAGCCTTAGCCGGAAAGGTTTTGCGCGTCAGCCCACCACTGACAATTCCCACCGATGAAGCCAAAGCCTCGTTGGCGATGCTGAACGACATCGTGGCGTCAATCGCCAGCAAACTGCGCCAATAAGCCGACCACCAATGGCCTGATCCATATCGAATCGGTGAATGGCCGTTTCTCGGCGAGTTTTGACATCGTGGATCGGCAGATTTCGCCGGTCACTTTCGGGAATCTACAGTTCTTCTTTTCGTAATAATCGATTTTCTCCCTACAGTCTCACAAATCCTCAATCTCAATGAAAACAACCTCCGATGAGGAAGTTGACCATCGTGGCACGTGCTCACCGCGACGGATTTAATGCGAACCTGAACGCATTCGCGAGGAAATCATGCCACGAAAACACGTCGTTATTTCGGGAACAGGGCGCGCTGGCACCTCATTCCTGGTCGAGTTGCTGACACACTTGGGCCTGGATACCGGCTACAGCACCGAAGACATCGCCAAGCACAAATCGAAAGCGGCGCGGGCTGGCTTGGAACACGATATCCGCCGGGATAATTCTCCGTACATCGTAAAAAGCCCCTACGTCTGCGACCACGCGGATGAGGTTCTGGACCGTGGCGATATCGTGGTGGAGCACATTTTTGTTCCCATGCGCGATCTGTACGCCGCCGCTGAAAGCCGGCGATTCGTGACGCGAGAGACTGTTTCTTCGATGCCACTACTAAAGCGCATCTGCTACACGTTCTTTCCGAAAACGCTGGCCGGCGGGATCTGGCACACCGAACACGGCAATGATCAGGAAAGCGTGCTTTTGGAGCAGGTCTACAAGCTGGCGTTATCGGTTTCGAAGAAAACGGTACCCATCACGTTGCTGCAGTTCCCTCAACTCGTCAAGGATGCATCGTATCTCTACGAAAAACTGCAACCACTGGTTGGCGACATCAGCTCCTATGAATTCGAAGCGGCGTTCGACAAAGTAGCAAATCGCGATCTCGTCCACAGCTTCAGCGCGAACGATCGCTGAAACGCACATCTTGTGGACAGCACGTTCACAGACCGCGGACAGGCCTGCACACCAACAAAAAAACGGCGAAGCCATTCTGGCTTCGCCGCTTTTTTTAATTTTATCAACTGCAACCAACCGGCGATTAGACCGGCTGTTCGACTGCACGCTCGACGACTTGCAAACCAGGAACCGCAATTCCGGTGATTCGCACGCGAGTATATTTCTGTCGATGACCAGTATGACGTCGCGATGCATTACGGCGATGGAACGTCTGGATTTCGAGCTTGATGCCCTTGTATTCCGCAACGACCACTTCGGCCGTCACAGCGGCACCGTCGATCAACGGCCGCCCGACCACGCTGGCACCGCCGGCGTTCGCGATCAGCACATTGTTGAAAGTCAGTACTTCACCGTCCTTGGCTTCACTACGAAAATCGACAGCCAAAACGTCGCCCTGACGAACTTTGTACTGACGGCTACCATCTTCAATTACCGCGAACATGCCAGCACTACCTCGAAACGGTCTAAAAACAAATTGACTAAGGTTCGCACCGTTTTAAGGTGCACTAGCTCATTCCACACCGCCACGACGTGCGGCGGGGTGGAGTTTGGCAAGGATAATCGATCACGCCTTCGATTTCGAGCCTGAAGGCGGCAGAATCTTGACCTCGTTACCCAGATCGCTGGTGCAGTGGAACTGCAGATGCTCCGGACCGACTCCCGTCATCGCATTGACGTTAATCGCCACATCGTAAACTTCTTCCAAGTGCGTAATATCACGACGTTTACGATTGTTCAAGAATGCGGCCACGCGTTCATGAACGTCGACCGTCACTCGCGAAACATCTTCACGATTCGCGTTTGTCATCAACAACCGCATGACATCGATCGCCATACTTTCTGCCGTCTTGACCTGTCCGGTCCCTGCACAGCACGGGCAATCTTCGTAAACACTGCGTCGCAACGACGGACGAATCCGCTGCCGAGTCATCTCGATCAATCCAAACGGACTGATTCGAAGGATCTTCGTTCGAGCGCGATCGCGCCGTACAGCATCATGCAACGCTCGCTCGACACCACGTCGATGCCGCTCGTCCCGCATGTCAATGAAGTCGTTGACGATGACGCCGCCAAGATCTCGCAGGCGGATCTGTCGGCTGATTTCGGCAG
>CBIHQO010000429.1:0-6081 GCA_966211735.1 uncultured Schlesneria sp. | reverse complement strand
TCCGTAGTCAGATGCTCTATCCAATTGAGCTACGGGCGCCCTTCCAACTGTCTCCCAACCGCTTCCAACCGCGTGTTCCACCTGCGTGGCGTCTCTCGACCGCCGATGTAGCTTCCGAACGATGGGCGGTACAAGACTCGAACTTGTGACCTCCACGATGTCAACGTGGCGCTCTAACCAACTGAGCTAATCGTCCGGGTGGGGGCTTCAGTGAATTGAATCGCTGTTCCCGGCAGGAGGGGAAACGATAAGTTCCGGACTTCGCCGGGTCAAGTGAGCGGTGGGGATTCCCCAACTGGCCGATGGAGAAGTGGCTGCGTGGGAACAGTCGTGATTGATTTGATGCCTGTGACGGATCAGGCGGTTTCGGGCAAGGCGATCGCCGTGGCGGTGGCCATGCTGCGGGTGTGCGAGATGGTGATCAGCAGCTCGCCAATCCCCAGCGAGGAGGCGTATTTACGTGTGCTGCCGTGCAGCGTCACGTAGGGCTGGCCGCTGGGGCGGACAAGGATTTCGATGTCGGTCCAGCCGACATCCTTCGTAAAGCCGGTTCCCAGGGCCTTCATGACCGCTTCTTTTGCGGCCCAGCGACCGGCGAAGTGTTGAGCGGCTTCGCGGCGGGGCTGGCAGTGCTGGATTTCTGCCGAGGTGAAGGTGCGCTCCAGAAAATGGTCGCCGTGGTCGGCGATCATCTTCGCGATGCGTTCGACATCAACGATGTCCGTTCCCAAGCCCAGGATCATGCGGCGGCCTTCGGTTGGCGAACCCAGTAGGCCAGGCAGGCGGCTCCGCCTGTCCCGAGGAGCAGTTCGCCCCCCCAGAAGACTTCGGGCCAGGGACTGGACCAGTCGCCCAACAGGGAGACTCGACGAATGAGGTACGCGTGCAGGCGATCGCCAAAACTGGGGATTTCCTCTTTCGGCGCGGCCTCTCCCATGCGAGCAGCAACGAGTGCCGCGACAGGATGGAAATTGTTGTCGACCGGTTTGATCGGTGGCTGCAATGCGACGGTTTGGCAGACGCTGCCGACGAGTCCGGCAAGCGTTGTTGCTGCGATCAACGCGATGACGGTGCTGGTGACGCGGACGTGCAACATGCCGGCAAGCCGTGTCTGAATGAGGGCATTCAGCAACCCAAACGCCAATGAGTACAGACCGAGCAAGCGAATGCGAGCGGGAGCGTGCGCCGCAACGAGCGCCAACGCCGCTGTGGCAATCAACGCGGCCAGCGCGAACATCAGGATTGAGCCCGATTCGGGTGGGGGCGAGGGCCGGTCAGATTCGGGCAGAGACGTGTTAGTCATGGATTGGCAACGGATTCGATCAGGAATTCTCAAAGGTGACGCGTGGGTTCACGACGACGTACAGGATGTCGGAGATAAGAATGCCCAGCAACGTTAAGACGGCGGACAGCATTAGCGTCATCAACACCATATCGTATTCACGCTCCTCCATGCTGCGGTACGACAACAGTCCCATGCCCGGGATCTGGAAGATGACTTCAATAATGACGCTGCCACCGACCAGAAAGGGGAGCAACGACGCCAGGAGCGTAATGACAGGGAACAGACTGTTTCGCAAAGCATGAACCAGAATGACTCGACTTCGGTTTGCGCCTTTTGCTTCGGCAGTGCGAATATAGTCCTGTCGAATGACTTCCAGCATGCCGGCCCGCATCTGACGACTCACATAGGCCAATCCACCGTAAGTCATGCAGATCACGGGGAGGACAATGTGTCGTCCGTAGTCCTGCAGTTGCTGCCAAGTGGTCATGGAATCGAAGTCGCGGGATGTCAGATTGAGAATTGGCAACCAGCCCATAAACAGCATCCGCAGGATCTCGGCCACCCAGAACGAAGGGAGGCTGTACATGACGAAGAGCATGACGGTGGTGATGCGATCCGTTGACGAATTGGGATTCGCCGCGCTGATGATCCCCAACGGGATTGCCGCGACGTAGATCAACACGAACACGATCGCGTTTATGATCACGGTAATTTTGAGGGCGGCCCAAAGTTCGCCCCAGATCGGCTGGTTCTTCTGGAACAGCACTAAATCGCCGTGGGCCAACCGATCCAGGAACTTGACGAACTGAATGTGCAGCGGCTGATCAAACGCCCACCGCTCGCGAAACTTTTTCTCGGCTGATTCAGTCCCACGATCCGCGTTCAGGCCCGCCGCGGCCTGACCCACGCCCCCGAATTTCAGTGAGGCGGGGTCACCCGGTGCCAGCTTGATGACGATGAACGAGATGACGAGGATCCCGAACAGGGTCGGAATCATCAGCAACAGTCGTTTGATCAGATAGTTTGCCATCAGTGGTCGACGTCTTAATTCGTGGTCCGGATTTCGCTCGATCCGACGGACTGCGAGTGCTTAGTGCAGTTGCTCATCCTTGGGAACGTACCATTCGGTGAGATCGAATCCGGGTCGCAAGCGGTACCATTTGACGTTACGGAATCGCTTGTGATAGGCCCCGAACTCCTTCGGAACCCACAGGAAGAGGTAGGGCTGTTCTGAATCGATCAGCCGGTGGAAGGACGAATGGATTTTCTTCCGTTTTTCGAGATCCACGGTGACTCGCAGCATTTCGATCAGCGAGTCTGCGACAGGATTGGCAAATGAGATCGCATTGGTGCCTCGTTTGTGCCGCCCGGCTTCGGAACTATGCCAGACCTGATAAGGGTCCGACTCGGGCGCCATCGCCCACCCCAACATGACGACATCACACTCTTTGGCCTGGACCTTTTCGATGAACGAAGCCCATTCCTGCTCGACAATCTGCAGTGCAATGCCTGCTTGTTTCAGGTTCTTCTGGAGAATCTGACACAGTTGCGAGTTGATGGGTTTTCCCTTCGCAGTCTGCAGGGTCACGGAAAACTTGACGCCGTCGCGATCGAGGATCCCATCGCCGTCGGAATCGATCCAGCCGGCTTCGGCAAGCAGTTCGCTGGCGGTGTCGGGCGAGTAAGCCAGCGGGGCAACCTCTCGATCGTATCCGGGACCAAAGTAGTACTGCGTTCCCGAGACGACGACACCGGCGCCATGCAGCTTGGTGTCGACAAAATCTTGACGATCAAGCAGCAGTGCCATCGCGATGCGGACGCGGCGATCCTGGAATTGTGGTGCCAGGAAGTTCCATCCGAAGAATGTGAAGCGGGGCGCATACCACGATGCTTGCACGTAATCTTTACGTTGAGCTTCGGGCAGGTTGGGCCAGTCCTCGAAATATTGCTCGGGCGACATGTCATAGAAGAAGTCGATTTCGCCCGCTTTCAAGGCCGCCATGGCGGTGACTTGATCGGAGATGAACTTGTAAATGATTCGGTCCAGATGTCCCGCGCGCGGCTTGTTCCAGTAGTTAGGGTTCTTCACCAGTTCCACGCGATCATTCGCCTGCCATTTTTCGATGACGTACGGGCCGGTGCCGAGCGGAGCGCGGTTGTAACGGCTGTCGGTGTTAAAGAACTTGCCGAATTCCTGACCGTGAGCACTGATTTTGTTTTGTGCCTTTTCTTCTTCTGGAGTCAGGCTGTCGAGGACGAGTTCGCGGCCCTGTTCTTTGAAGATGTTGGCGAAGAAATGGAATGGAGGCGTATAACCAGTGATGCCGTAGGTGAATTCGAACGCCATGAAGTATTGCTGACGATATCGCATGCGAATGACATGCGGGTCTAGCGCGCTGCATTCAATCAAGTCGGCGTAGTAGGTTCGAATACTGTCGCCATCGACATGGGGACTGTTCAGCAGGGCATAGGCGAATTCGATATCCTTCGACGTAAACGGGGCTCCGTCTGACCATTTGACGTCATCATGCAGGTAATACGTGTAGTAAGTCTCCTGGTGGAGATCAGTCCAGTCGTCCGCTTTCAATTTCAACGCGGGTTCGCCGGATGACCTGATCCATTCATGCAGCGGATTCTCGGGCGTGGCGGGCGTGACCGTCAGCGATTTATCATCGCCACGTGTCGTTTTTCCGTAGACTTCGGCCCCGACCTTCAGCGTGTATTTGCCAGTGGGAAGTGCCGAAATGTGAACCTTGCCGTCCGGGTTGCTCCAGAAGTGATAGCCTGTGGGCCGTGCCCCTTCGACGCGCCCCAGCGGATAGACGCCCACCCAGACCTCGCCAATGGATTTTCCATCTTTGTCTGTGGTCGTGAAGGTGGTGACTGGCGGTTCGGTTGGCTTCTTGCCCGCTGTGGGTGCGGGTGGCGCGGTGTATTCGAACTCCAACGTGGTTTGTGGAGTTCCCCCTTCGGCAGCGATGCGGCGTTCGTGCCCGGGATAGTCGGGTGACAGCTTGACCGAATCTTCAACCACCCATTGTTTGGCAATCGACGGCTCGAATTCGAAAGTTTCGGGGTTCTGACGTGCCAGGCCTTCTTGAACCTGGTTCAGACAGATGTAAGTCTTGACCGCCGAATTCTCGATGATGGGGTTCAGGACTTTGGGCTCAGAATTAAACCGAATCGTCAGGGTATCGCCATCGGCGGGCGGGCTCGCTTTTTCAGCTAGCGGATTGCCCACGTCGGCGGGAATCTTGCCGATCAGTTGCAACGTTTCGCTTTTCAAAGCCTGTCGAGGAATCTTGATCCCATCGACCTCCGTCATGATTTCGAGCTTAGGGACGTCGGGATATTCTTCCCAGACACCTGTCTTAGCAGTGGTCGACGGGCCTTCTGGCTTGTCACTTGGAGCGTTCGGCTTCGCAGCGTTGTTTGGCGTAGACGAATCAGACGTTTCCGAAGTCTCTGTTCGCGTCGGCGAAGGAACCGGAGAACTTGATGTTGTGCAACCGCAGACCAGCAGCGAGAGCGAGCACAAGGTAGCGAATGCAGCGCGAAGTTCTTTCCGAGCCATAACGAAGAGGTCCTTCCAGTTGGATCAATCGATTCCATAATTGGCTGGCGGGCGCAAACCGATCCAGCGAGTGAATTCTGGCAGAGCGACAGGCAATCGACAAGCCGGATGCAGGGCTTCTGGACCTGATTCGACGATGCGGTGACTGCTGTTTTCCGAACAATCTTCAGAGCGCAAGATCAGGCTCGCGGGGGGGCTCGCCGGGGCCCCAGAATGCGAATCATGAAGAAGAATGCTGCCGCGACGGGAAGCACCACCTTTAAGGGAACCTTGGTTCGCCCGACGGCTAAGGCCAAGGCGATGGCCACGATCAACGTGCCCCACGTCATGCGACCGAGAACTTCATGTCGGGTGATCGAAGGGAGGGCCAGCCAGAAGGCTCCCATCACCAAGCCGACCTTCAGGCAAGCTCCCGCCCACATCCCCTGGCTGCCGTCGGCTCCCGTCAGCACTAGAATTCCCGCCGCGATCAGCAGCACCAACGCGAGGCTGCCGACAAGCGTACGATTGATGGTGACCGGTTGCTGGTTCATCCCGAGATTATGGCGGGGCCATTGAAATGTTGAAATGACGTGAGGTGCCAACTCGATCGAGAACTGCATAATCGCGGCCAGACAATTCGAAAACGGGAGATTGCATCGCCGAAATGGGCCGATCGCTTGCGACCGAGTGGTCGTCCCGAGCAGAATGGCGACCCCTCGCGATGAACTGCCAGAGAAGTACTGCCTAAGATCCTGCCAGTGGAGTCTGTTCCCGTGATTTTTGGTTTTGATCGATCGTTTTCATTTTTGAAGTTCGCCGTCGTCGTGACGTTGTGTTCGACACCGCTGATTGCCGCCGAGCCATTTCAACTGAAAGACCATGATCGCGTTGTTTTTCTCGGGGCGACATTTGTCGAACGAGAAGGGCAATTCGGTTACCTCGAAACGGCTCTCACGACCGCGTGGCCCGATCGTCAGATCACGTTTCGCAACCTGGGCTGGAGCGGCGATACAGTCTGGGCCGAGTCGCGCGGGATCTTCGATCCACCGCATGTTGGTTACCAGCGGATGCTGGAACTGGTGAAGGAGCTCAAGCCAACGGTCATCGTGTTCGGTTATGGGCAGAATGAATCGTATGCGGGGGACGCCGGCCTGGAATCGTTTGTGCGGCAATTCGAAAAGCTGTGCGATGACTTAAAGCCGATGAACGCTCGATTTGTATTCATGACGCCGACGCGACT
>CBIHQO010000428.1:0-6082 GCA_966211735.1 uncultured Schlesneria sp. | reverse complement strand
GTGTTTGGAAAACTTGGGAACTTTCTTCCAAGATTTCACTGACAAATTTTGACACTGGAAGACAGTTTTTGACGTTGGGGGACAAAACAGCCCCGTTTTTGGCGGTTTTGCTCAAAAAAGTGCGTGTTTTTGACAGTGCTTTTAGCGACTGAAAGGGCGGCCTGAAAAGTGCGGAGTGCGGAGACGAAGCGATCTCAGATCTCAAATTTGAGATTTCAGATATTTCAGATCTCTCAAATCTGGAATTGTGGTGCCGTCGAGGACGGTGGGACCGGGGCATTCCGCAATTGCCTTCAGGCCCACCAATGAACGATTGCACTCTATTGACCCCGAGTGGACGTGCCTATTGACCCCGAGTGGACGTGCGGATCGGGTCAACATGGAATAGGATCAAGGTCCCTCTTCGAATCGCAAGTTACTACCGCTTTGCCAGGCAACAATGATGTCATTTTCTTCGATCGGCTGTCGCATTGTTTGCGTTCTTGCTTTTGCTCTCGCCACTCCCGAAACGAGCTCGGCCCGAGTTTATTCTCCTCGAATCATTTCCGCTCGCATCGCCGACGCTTACAGCGCCAGGACATTTGCGAACCATCCGGCTTGGAAAGACCTCGCCCCCGCCGAGCGGGCCAAGGCGATGTTCGAATATCTGACGGACAATGACACCGGCCTGTATCCGCTGGGGGCCGGTGCTGTCGAAGGCCCCGACAAGACTTACGAATATGGCTTGGTGCGCGATCCGATCAAGATCGTCAATGTCTACGGGTACGGATACTGCGATGTGTTTGGTCCGGTGATGGCCGGACTTTGGGAGCAGGGGGGATGCGGCCAGGCACGAACCATCGACCTGCCTGGCCTGAAGCATGTCACCTGTGAGGTTCTGGCGGGTGATCAATGGCGCTATCTGGACATCGATCTGCGCGGGACATTTCTAGCGCCCGACGGAACGCTGCGATCGCTGGAGGAGGCCCGCCGCGATAACACCCTTTGGGAACGTGAGCGTGGCCCACGATTTTTTCCCATGGACGATCTGACAAAGTTGCACAAGCAATTCGTGGACTCCAAGGTTGAGCACCGCTATTCGGTCGCTCCGGCAGGTCACACGATGGACTTTGTGCTCAGACGCGGTGAAAAGTTCACTCGCTGGTGGCAGCCCCAGGGAGGGCGTTGGTTATTGGGCCCGGACGATGCCAAGGACAAAGCTCGCAAGGAATTGCTGGAGCGTGAACCACGCGGCCCCAAGCCAAAGCACGCTGAATTCTCGCGTCACACGTATGGAAACGGGCAGTTCATTTACGAGCCGAATCTGACAGGAAACGCCGCCGATTTTGAAGACGGCGTGATCGACTCCCACAACGTCGCGGTCACCGACAAAGGGATCACTTTGGTCAAGCCGGGCGACGGTTGGGCGATCTTCGAAGTGCGGTCGCCGTATGTCATCGTCCCACTGGTCGGCAAGCTAGAAGACCCCAAAGATGACAGTCAGGCTTCGATTGTCGAGATTGATGCCACCGAAGCGACGTTGGCGTGGTCACCCGATTTTGGCGATACCTGGATCACGCTGGAGTCCAAGCAGTGGCCAGCCACCGTGGATCTGACTGCTCAGGTCGCCGGCCACTATGGCTACCTGCTGAAGGTCGGCCTGAAAGGGAAGCCGGCGACAGCCGCTGTTCGGTCTCTGAAGATCACCACCTGGGTCCAATTGGCTCCTGCCGCATTGCCGAGTCTTCATGAAGGAGAGAACGTATTCGAACTCAAAACCGGCGATCACTACGGCCTGCCGACGCGGGTGTTGTCGATTCAGCCGAGTGCCACGGACGAAAACGGGTTCTTGCATTACTTGCTGCGAGCCCCGAAGGAATATGATCCCGCGAATCGCTCCGCGCGAGCCAAAGGCCCGATGATCGCTCGCCTGCCGTCTCTGCCAAAATCCAAGATCGCCTGGCTGAGTGTCGGGGCGAGCTTTGCGATGGACATTGGTCCCGATGCACCACCTCCGGGAAATTCCATCGAATACGCCGTGAATAGCCCTCGCGGATTCCAGCCACTATTTGTCGATGGTCCGAATGGCGTCACCGCGATTGATCGCCCCACGGCTCAATCGCACTGGCACTACAACGTCGATCGCGAGATCAGACTCGATCAGCCGGCCGATGCGGTCTACGTGCGATACGATGGTCGCCCGGCGCTGAACAGCTATCGTTTGATCGCCCATTGCATCGACGATGCTCCAACCCCAGCCACGCCGCTGCAGGTGACGCACCGCTGGACGGAAGCGGGACAACCACGCGAGCACTCGCAAACCTTGGACGCCGGAGCAGCCTCGTATCAGATCCAGGCCGGTGCCCAGCCGATCAACGTTTCGATCGAATTGGCGATCCCATCGGTAAAGTGACTTACCGATCGCGTCCATTGTTCAATTCAGTTTGACGAGGCAGCGAGTTTGCTTTATGGGAGGGCGAGGCGCGCCTGTTATTGTGAGTCCATCGACATGCGCGGCTCGGCGGGAGCCTCGCCCTCTCAAATACTGACACCTGCTTCGCGGGCAGGATTACGCGCCGTCACTTAGCCGGCGATTCGATCAGCTCTTGGGCTTATGCGGCGGTGCGAACTTGATCTTTTCGACGTACCGGGCCACTTGTTGAGTTTGCGGGTCAGACTTGCCTGTGCAGCGTGACATCGCCTTCGCGACGTACTGGTACTGGCACTCGTAGTCGGCATCGAGTTCGACTTCGATATCCTTGGTCTGCGGAAGGCCCGGGCGTCCGATGAGCAGGAGGATTTCCTTGCTCAGTCGGTCGAAAGCGGCTTCGTCGTTGCCAAGGTTGGTACCTCCCAGCGTTAACTGAGTCAGGTTGCCATCCCGGTCTGACTCCAGGCCCACCTTGATATCATGCCGGCCGACATGGGACTGCGCGTTCGAGGGGGCGGAGGCGGGCAGGTTGATATTGAACCTCTCGTCCGGCGAAACGATCTTCATGCTGAGCATGGAGAAGATCAGCAACAGGAAGATGACATTGATCATCGGCGCCATGGGAATGACGATTTTTTGCGGCACAGTGCTGTTGGAGAACTTCATTTCAGACCCTTTCAGCCGCGGTCGACGAGTGAGAATTTCGTGAAGCCGCTGTCCCGACATTTCTTGATGAGTTGCTGCACGAGCCCATTGGCGACTTCGGAGTCCGCACGAATCAGCACGGTCACCTTCTCGATGACATCCCTGCCCTGAGTTTCTTCCAGCACGCGTTTCTCGGCGTCGAGAACACGCGTCAGTTCTCCCACTTCGAAATCGCGATCATTGTAGAACACGGTGGGAACGGCATTGATCTTGTTTCCGTTCTGGTCGCGTTGATATCCAAAGTTCAAAACCAGTTCGTGTTCGGGCTTCACTTCGGGCGGCTTGGCGAGCATGTCACGTGGAAGCTTGACACGCTCATCAGCCTTCGAGTTTTCAAAGGTGATGGCGATCATGAAGAACATCACGAGCTGAAATATGATATCGATCATCGGTATCATATTGGGGCCAGTAAACCCCAGTTCGATCTTGTGGAACTTCATGAAACCTCCTCAACGGCGAACAAGACCAGCGGACTCGAGCAGTGCTAATTGCCGGCAAGGCCGATGTTATGCTGAAGCATAACCTACGCGATCCAGACGGGCATTCCGTGCACGCTTACGACAGCTATTCGTGGCGCGCCGCGTGAACACCCGTGGCCGCGGCACCGCCAGCCTTTGCAGGCGATTGGTCCACACTCTGGAAGTCTTTCATCAAGTTGTCGGCGACGAAGCCGCATTCCATCAGGAAGCGGGCCAGTCGGTTCTTGAAGAGGGCGTAGAAGATCATCGCCGGAATGGCGACGACCAGACCTTCTAACGTGGTGAACAATGCCGTCGCGATGCCGTCAGCAAGATCGGCTGGCTTTGGCGAGGTGCTTGAATTTGCGATGACCTGAAAGCTGTACACCATTCCTTGAACGGTGCCGAGCAGTCCCAGCATCGGGGCGATCGAGCCGATCAGGGCCAGGTAACCGATCTTGTGTTCCATGGCCATCGTTTCGTCTTCGCCAACTTGCTGCATCCGCGATTCGGCTTCCTCATAGCGGGGCAAGCGTGACATGCCCGCAGCCAGGATGCGGCCGATAAAAGAGTCACTATCTTTCGCCGCGTCGTAGGCCCCCTGATAGTCTCTCGCCTGCAACCGCTGCTCGAACTGTTCAATGAGCGAGGGGGGCAGGTAGTTGTCGCGACGCAGTTGCAGGCCGAGGATCATGATGATGGCGATCATCACGACCGACACCAGCATGATCAAAAAACCAAAGATCCCCGACGCGTGGATCATTGATGCCAGGAATGAATCCCGGTGGTGCGAATCAGGTATTTTGTCAAACGTTGGCGCGGGCGTGACCGTGTCGTCCACTTGAGCGAAGCTAATCGACTCGGTGCCGCCCACCAGAAAGAGACAAAAGAACGCGGTCAACACCGCACCCCAGACGCTGCCGAATCCGTTCGAGCGATTCAATTCAATCCCTTTCAAGTTACCGTCCTTGAGTGACCGGTCCGGTTGGAACCGATAATCGTGAGCCTGAGTTGAGTTGAACCGCCGTCAGTTTAGGTAGCTTTGGCGGTTTGTAACGCAGCGCAGATTCTAAGGACCGGTGCTCGCTGTTTCCAGAGGTTATTGCGCTAGTTTCTTTCTCCAGGCACTATTCGGGTAGAGTTGGACCAGTTTTCCCCCTGCGGCGGCGCTGCGATCTTCCTGCTGAACCAGCTTCCACGTCTTGCTGAGGTTGTACAGCGCCTCGGCATGCATCGCGCTTTCACGGGGAAACAGAATATCGACGTGCAGATAGGCCAGTGCCGCTTCTTTCGCCCGGCCCAGAGCCTGCAGGGCATTTCCCTGGAGGACAAAGGCTTCGGCCTGTAAGGAGGATTCGTCGGCAGGTCCTTTTTCGGTGACCGTTTCTAAAGTGGTCAGTGCTTCTTCGAACTTGCTTTGCGTGATCAGAGCCCGGGCCTGTCCCAGCATGGCTTCGTACTTACGGGCCTGATCGGCGGGTGAATCTGTGGCAGCCGCGGCGGCTTCGGCAAATTCCTGAGCGGCCTTATCGAGGTTACCTTCGCGAACGGAAACTCGGCCCGAGGCAATCTTCGCCGCCAATTTGTAGTCGGGCCATGGAGCCTTGGTGAGCTGTTCGAAGGTAGCTCGGGCGGCGGCGAAGTCGCCCATTTCCAGTTGAACCTTGCCCAGCAAGTTGATCGATTCGTAATACCGAAAATGTTCGGGACGCGATTTCTGGGCCTTCTCGAGCATGGCGATGGCGGTCTTCTGCTTCTCGGGATCGGCCAGTGCCATCTGAGCGGTGGCTCGGGCAATCACGTACTCGAATTCCGCTTTCAGGTAGTCGCTGGGATTCTTGGCGTCGTCGCGGGCCTTCGTGTAACGCTTGATCGCGCTTTCGAACTTGCCGTTGTTTTCGTCCGAATAGCCAAGTGGAAGCTCCGGTCCGCCCCCATCCCACTGAAACGCGGCCACATCGTTGGCCTGGACAACATCGGGTTCGCCGACGGCCTTCTTCAGGGTGATTTCATTGCGGGTCATTTCCGAGATCTGACCGCTCACCTTTTTGCCGTCGCTTTTTCGAGTGATGATATCGATGGCAAAGGCCTGCGAGCAGACGAGCGTAGCCATGGCGGCGACGACCCAAGCTTGACGTGTCATGGACAAGACTCCTGACCGATTTCCGGTTGATTGCACTTCGTTGAATTTGTGTTGAATCGATGTTTGAACAGCCAATTGCCGGTGTTGTGATCCTCAACCGGCGGGAGGGGCTGGTGGTTTCGGTTTTGGTTTGGGGGGTGACGTGCCAGGGGCGGCAGCTTTGGTGGCTGGTTTGGCTGTCGGCTTAGCTGCTGGCTTGGTTGTCGCGGTCCCAGCCGTTCCGGCGGACGCGGCCGGACGCGGTTTTGGTTTCGGTGCAGCGAAGGTGACTGGGACCTGGGCCTCGCCGACGTCGATCCCCCCGAATGTCGCGGGGGCCGCCGTCGCGGTTTCTCCGGAGGCATTTTTGTTAACCCCAGGCATATG
>CBIHQO010000427.1:0-6102 GCA_966211735.1 uncultured Schlesneria sp. | reverse complement strand
TCCTGAAGCAGCTCGATCAGAATCTCTTTGCGACTCGCCAGGGCTAAGCTGGTCAGTTGCACGAGCAGCCAGTCGCCGTATCGATCGATTGTCAGCCCCGAAAGTCCATCGGCTTCACTGAAGACGAGGCGACAGGCCTGATCGGGGCGAAAGTCGGGAAACAGCACGTTTCGCAGTGAAATCGCGTCGTCGAGGCGACTCGACCAGAAGGCTCGGTCGAGCGGCTCGGTTTCGTTCCACGAGTAGAGACGCACGGCGATGTTGCTGTTGGGATTGAAGATCCCACGCGCGACAAATCGTCCGATGTCATCTTCCACGATGACTTCGTCGCCCGCAGCGACACCGTCGGAAACTTTGTCGATGGCCCCCGCGAAGACCCACGGATGCCGACTGAAAAAGGGGAGGGCTTTGCGAGGTTTCAGGATCACTCGCGGAAGAGTGTCTGTGGCAGCGACGGCGGTCGGCATTGTGTGGATGTTTCTGGGAAAATCTTCGGTCGCCGATCTCTCCAGAGATGGATCCCGTTGCGAGGGGGGAGTTGCTGAGGGGCAGGGGCTGCCCGAAGAGCCAGGGGGCTGACACCCCCCGCTCAGAAGTTACGAGTCTTACTTCAGGCCGAGTGATTTGACGGCTTCGCCGTCGACTTCTTCCAAATAGGCCAAAAGTCGATCGCGTTGATTGGTCAGGTGACGGACTCGCAACAGCGATTTGACCCGTGTGGTGAGTTCCAGTCGATGAACCGGCTTCGTCAGGAAATCGTCGGCGCCGGCTTGAACCGCTCGTTCGATATCACCCAGTTCGTTGAGGGCGGTGACCATCAGGATGGGAATGTCGCGCGTCGCGGGGTCGGCTCGCAGCCGCTTGCAAACTTCGTATCCGCTGACTTTTGGCATCATAATATCCAGTAGGATCAGGTCCGGATGAAACTCCGCGACCATATCCAGCGATTGCTGGCCATCATGTGCCATCGCGATCTCGTACGGTTCCCCGGTCAGGTAGGCATCGAGCAGTTCGCAGTTTTGCAGGTTATCGTCTGCAATCAAAATGCGAGAAGGAGCAGTCATCACAAGCATCCGGTTATATCATTGAATGGAATTATCCCGATCCGTCGCGGCCAATCTTACCGAGTTGGCAACCGTAGCGGAATTCGCACGGGGAATGTCGTAGGCATTCTCCGAATGCCGCCTAGTCTGTTGCTGTCGCTCCCAGACGCCAGTTCTCGTTCGGGGGTGTTCCTTCGATCAGTCGTCGTAGCAACGTCTCGTCCACTTTTCCTCGAAAGCGAACTTTTCCATCCAAAGCAAAAACGGGGACGCAGGTTCCGAATTTTTCGATCAATTGCGGGTCGGAATCGATGTCGATGAGCGTGGGCTTTGGTAGCCACCTTTTGTACTTTTCGATGAGCTCGGCGGCTTCTTCACAAAGATGACAGCCTTCGCGAGTGTAGAGGGTGCTGTTTTCGAAGCGGCGGCCCGGTTGGCTGGGTCGCCAGGCCAGGCCCGTGTCTGGCGATTCCGATCGGGCCAGCAAACGGCCTCCTTGAATGATGCTTGCCAGGCCCGTCAGCCACCACAGCCAGTCGTTCTGGTACCAGGTTCGCGGCATCCCCGGGATACCGAAAGCGGTTTCCATTCCGCGTCCGACGGCCAGAATCAGGCCGAGTGTCAGCAGCAGGGAGCCAGCCGTGGCGGATCGCTCTTTGGAAGTGGCGAGCCCATCAGTCCGATCATACATTTTAGTATCCGGTTCCACCGCAAAAGCTTCCATATTTGGGCAGGCATCGTCCGACAACTCTTGCCAGTGGTCGTAGAATGGGGCTGCACGGGCTGCTTAGCGAAAGTGATAATCCGTAGAATGGGTGAAGTAAGATGCCATGGCGACCGAAGTCCGTATCCTATGTTTAGCCAGTCAAAGATCCTAAACCGTCCCCGCAACACGGATAGAGACTGGAAACGCCGTGGATCGGCTGGTAGTTTACGCAAGCGAGTTGCAGCCTGACCAGTGGTTCACCGACCCGATTCTTCAGGGTTCCACTGGTTGTCGCAAGGAAGCATTGGTTCTCGAGGTTCGATACCGGATTGAAAGGGTCCATCAGGGACACAATCAATAAAGTTCGCCGGGTCTCGGCAGGCACAACCATCAATGTCTAGCAAGCTTAACGTCGAGACATTTATAGCCGTCCTCAAAAAGAGCGGTCTGGTTGAGGCGGAGCGTCTGCAACGGCTGATCGCGGACTATACAGCCAAGGGTGGCGTGGCCGACGATTCTCCCAAGCTGGCTGATTTTCTGGTCGCCAATGGCGTGATTACTCGCTGGCAGGCCGAAAAGCTGCTGCAAGGGAAGCACAAAGGTTATTTCCTGGGGAAATACCGGTTGCTGTCGTTGCTCGGCAAGGGGGGGATGAGTTCCGTCTACCTGGCGGAACATGTGTTGATGCGGCGCCGCTGTGCGTTGAAGGTGCTGCCGACCAAGCGAGTGCACGATTCATCTTACCTGGCTCGATTCCATCGTGAAGCTCAGGCGGTCGCATCGCTGGACCATCCAAACATCGTTCGCGCTTATGATGTCGACCATCAAGTGGATCGCGACAGCGAAATTCATTTTCTGGTGATGGAATACGTGGAAGGGTTCAGCCTTCAGGAGTTGGTCCAAAAGCTCGGGATGTGCAGCTTTTTGGATTCAGCCGAATATATTCGCCAGGCGGCGCTGGGCCTGCATCATGCGCATGAAGCGGGAATGGTTCATCGCGACGTGAAGCCTGGCAATTTGCTGGTCGATCCCAATGGCGTCGTGAAGGTTCTGGATCTCGGGCTGGCTCGATTCTTTACCGGGGACGAAGATGAAGACGCGCTGACATTGCGCCATGACGAAAAGGTGTTGGGAACAGCGGACTATCTGGCTCCCGAGCAGGCATTGGACAGTCATACTGTCGATGAGCGGGCTGATATCTATGCTCTTGGCTGTACGATGTATTTTCTGTTGACGGGTCGGCCGCCGTTCACCGAGGGGACGCTGGCTCAACGGCTGATGGCGCACCAGACAAAGACGCCGCCAGCAGTGGAATCGTTGCGGGCTGATACTCCGCCGTCGTTGGCTGCCATCGTCCGTCGAATGATGGCCAAGAAACCGGAAGATCGTTACGCGACCGCTCGAGATGCGTCGGATGCTCTTTATGCCTGGATCGATCAGCATGCCGATTCCGATTGGCGAAAAGCGCACTCTGGGATTTATGGGACGCGATCGGCGGTTGAAGCTGCGAATATTCCAGTCGCCAAGCCGGTTGTGGCGCTGCCTGTGGCAGCGCCGATTTACGCCCCTGCTGTCCCGGTGACACCAACACAGGCCAACTCGGCGCCGACTGAATTTCAGTTCGCGCCACCTGCTCAGGCGGCGGCACCCGCCGAGTCGCCCCCTGGTGAATCTGCGTTGTCCGATTTTTTTGCTTCCTTGTCGGATTCGCATGCAGCGCCGGTCAAGCCAGGAGCCAAGACAGTACCGGCAACCAAAACAGTGCCTGCCCAATCCACGATTGTCTCGGCGTCGGCACCTCCTCATCTAAAGCCTCCCTCCAGTCTGAAATTAAAAAACACCGATCCCGCCTTGGCGAGCACCGATTCGCCGTTTCTTGACTTCAGTGGGGCAGCCTCTGCGCCGACCGCTCCGGTCAAACCAGCCTCTGTCACACCGAAAGCACCAAAGCCAGCGAAGCAGGCCAAGCCGAAGTTTAAACTCCCATTTGAGCTGCCATCCAAACTGCCCTTCAAGTGGCCACTACCGACTCCGGTACTGGCAGGGATTGGCGGCGGTGTGGTCGTCTTGTTGCTCATCGTCGTTTACTCCATGGGTTGGATGGGCGGCGGTAGAGGATCGGGCGGCGGTAGTGTCGAGGTTCCTCAGATTCCCTGGCCCGCTGAAAAACGCGAAGTGACAGTCGGCGCAGAGGGGGCGGAATACAAAACGATCAATGATGCACTGCGAGCGGTTCGTCGTCGATATGAGCCGACGGGAGCCGCGAACGATGTCATGGTCATCAAGGTTGCGGCAGGCACTTATCCGGAGAGCATCCTGGTCGATGGGACTGCTCGTCCAGTCAGAGGCAGGAACAAGAAGTCTGAGAAGCCGGTTGATCCAGATTGGCCTGCCGGAATCAAGCTTGTGGCTGACGGCGAAGTGATTCTGGAGGCACCAACGCTCAAGCCAGACCAGCCAGTTTCCGATGGTCCGCTGTTACGGCTGAAGAACATCCCGAAATTTGTCGTGGAAGGAATCACGATCAATGCGACGGGCAAAGCCATCGGCGTCGAAATTACGGGTGACATGAACGAAAGCCGGTTGTCCGGCGTGAAGATCAAAGGATTCACACAAGTCGGCGTGACCTGCCTGGGAGCTCGGGGGATCTCGTTCGGCAACAGCCAGTTTGTGTTGGAGCGAGTGACGCTGGAACCAGCGGCCAGCTCGAAGAGTGCAATCGGAGTTCGGATGCAAAGCGGCGGCGATGGCGATCCCAGTGACACGGTGGTACGTGGTTGCCGATTCCTCGGGCCGATGGCCGCCGGTGTAACTATCTCCGGGGCAGGGCCTTATCGAATTACGATCTCCGAAAACATCTTCGACAAGACTCAGGATGGTATCCGCTGCGAAGGGGCTGTTCAGTGGAAAGATATCTTGATCTTGAACAATACCTTTCATGAGGGACGCCATGGGATTGTCTTCACGAATATGCCAGCCGAGGGTTCGATGGGGCTTGGCTTTCGCCGAAACCTGTTCACGAAAATGACGGCAGCGGAAGGAGTGGTTGAAACAGGTTATAACGCGCCACGATTGAGCACGATGTTGACGACAGATCGACCCGGATGGGAGTTGAACTACTCTGACCGGCCTAAGCCAGCTTCACCGGAAGCTGGAGAGATCAGTCCCTTGCTCGATACCAATGGCAAACGTGGGGAGGCTAACTTCGCGTTCTCTTCAACGGACGTGAAGAGTCCTAAATTTCTGGCTCCCACCGATAAAAGTGTTCAGCGCAGTGTGCCCGGCGCGGCAGAAGGTGAAAAAAACTGGGTCGGCGCGGTGGGGCCCTAAACCTGAGACTCAATTTTGAGCCCCTTAAAACCATTATAATCGGCAAACTCAACGTCTCGAATTCGCGCAATTCCTTACTGCCAATTGACTAAAAATATTCGGTGTACATATTTTGACGACGCTTGTGGATGTACTTCTCCCGATGAGTCGCCGGATTGGGCACAACTTCGATCCTGCTTTGATGTTAGCGGTGGCTCGTTGAATTCGTAGCTTTCGCGGTGAACAGTGGTGTCCTGTTCGCTGAGGGCGGAACCTGCTGCCCTGTCTGTTGTTAAGGTGTACAGTAGTAAGCGGGTCTGTCACCTGCCTACGATGGTTTCTGCCTGCCTGACACCTCCACGTCTCCCCTTGCGTGGCGTTGAATCCTCCCCGGTTACAAGACCGAAGTTTCACTCCGCGATAGCGGTGTCGGCGGCGCTATAGGTGCTGTCATGACGTCCCGCGTCCGCCATCATCAACATCATCAGCGAGCGCTCCGTGGCGATCTCCATCGCACGCGATTGCGTTCGATCAGGCCCGCGGAGGCTCATCGGCAGCGTGGCACCAATCATCGTTCAGCGGCCTTCAGTGCGCCAGAGACATGGCACGAACCGCAAGGATCGACGGGCATTCGCTTCGTCTACCAGTCACCGGGCTCGGGGTATGTTCATCCTGCCACGATCGAAGAAGTACAACAGCGAATTGCGGAACTGCCCGCCCAATTCACCCGCACGATCGAAGTCGTTCAGTTCAGCGCAATGACTCGCAAACGGAGTTTGTTTCCGCTGTACGGAATGCAATGGGGGCCCAGTATCTACTTGTATCCCATTGAAAACTCGTTGCAGGAAATCTACCACAGTCCGCCGACGCCACAGCAACAGATCGAAGCCCGCATGTTCGGTGGCGTCTGGCGACAGATCGACCACGTCTGGACGCTGACATGGACACCTGAATCCATTCGCGACTTCTACCTCAATAACGTACTGGTCCATGAGATCGGCCATGTTAACGATTTGCGGAATACAAACTCCGCCGCTCGTGAAC
>CBIHQO010000426.1:0-6108 GCA_966211735.1 uncultured Schlesneria sp. | reverse complement strand
ATTTGTGCATGCGCCCATCAGTCCTGACGAGTTGTCTCGTGCTGATGAAGCCTTCCTGACATCGACACCTCATTGCCTGTTGCCGATCACGCGCTTCAATAAGGCTCCGATTGGCGACGGGCAGCCGGGTCCCATTTTTCAGCGGTTGCTAGAGGCCTGGAGTCGGTCCGTGGACACAAATATCTCCCAACAGATGCAACAGGGGGCTCGAGATCGCATTTCGGGTTAGACGGCCGCTGTCTGGAATTGTTGTTTGACGACGACGACCGCAATTCTCAATAAAGCCCAAATCTTGCACCACTACCTGTCAGCAGACTCGCGATGAACAATCAGCAACTCCCCGATCCGTCGCCAACTCCCAACGACGACTTTGCCCGGCAAGCGGCCGAGTCATCACCGGGGATCGTGCGTGAATTTGGTCAGTTCCTTGTTGAAAACAAGAAGTGGTGGCTGATCCCCATTCTCGTGGCGGTCGGACTGATTACCGTCCTGGTCGCCGCCAGTTCGTCTCCGCTAGCCCCACTCATTTATCCCCTGTTCTGAATTTGCCTCGCCTCATCTTGGCAGGGCTATGCCGTGACGAGCTTCGCTTCAGATGCCTGCGCGAGCATGACGGAAACAGAGGACGAATCGGCAACGCTATCAGGCCGTCACATCCAGGGCTATCGAGGTCCGGCAGCAATGATTGGCGACAGTTGCGCTAGTTTCTCTTTGAGTATGCTGAGTGCCACATCGACGCTGGCACCACTTGCCTCTCTGGCAATCAGCTCCAATTCCCTGGCTGCCGCGGCCGCTTCCAGTGCGCCGAGTGTTTCGAGAGATCCTTTCAGCTTGTGGGCAGTCAGCCGTAATAGGTTTGTGTCAAACTGCGAAATCGCATCGACGATTGTTTGCAGCCATCGCGGACTCTCGTTCAGGTAGATGGCGGCGAGCTCTCGCAGCAGGGCCGGATCGCCACCTGTGTTTGATAGGGCAACATCCCAATCAATAACCGGCAGCGAGCCATTAGGTTGGGATTGTCCTCGTTCAACATCCGGAGTATTTGCGACAGGAACCGTTCCTGCTGGTTGTTCGGCTTTGTTATCGGAATTCTTATTGACGATATGAACGAGTTCATCAATGGTCCGCCACAACTCCACGGCGCGGAATGGCTTCGAAATGTAAGCATCCATTCCTGCTTCGAAACAACGATCGTGGTCGCCCTTCATGGCGGCAGCGGTCATGGCAATGATCGGAAGATGCCCGCCGTTCACAGCTTCGCGTTCCCGAATAATCCGAGTTGCCTCCAACCCATCCATTTCGGGCATCTGCACATCGAACAGGGCCAAGTCAAATGACTCTCGCTCCCAAGCCGCGATTGCTTCGATCCCGTTCTCTGCGACAACGACGGAATGCTGGCGCTTCTCAAGTAGACTAATGGCGAGCTTCTGATTGATCGCATTGTCCTCCGCCAGCAAAATCCGCAACGATCGTGTTTCGAGTGGCTGCGACTCCGTAATTGACGGCAATAGCGCCACGCTGGGCGCGCTTCCCATCACCGACAAGATCGCCTTTCGCAATTCTGACTGCCGCACAGGTTTGACCAGATACGCGGCCAATCCAAGTTCACGACACCGGGAGACGTCTTGCGAATGCCCCCCCGAAGTTAACATCATGACCATTGGTACAGCGTGCGACGGTATCGACCGCACCTTCTCTGCGACGGCAAATCCATCCATTCCCGGCATGTGAACATCAAGCAATAACAGTGCAAACGGCTGCTGGTTACGCCACCTCTGGTCGATCAGCGCTAACGCTTCTTGACCGCTGGCGACACTCGTGGGAACCATCTGCATCTGAATCAACAATTCTTCGATGATGCGCCGATTCGTTGGATTGTCGTCAACGATCAAGGCAGACAGTCCAGCAACCTGCTCAAGCGAAGCGGCCGGTATGGTTGCCGGCGATTCCTGCGGGATCTGGAACTTGGCTTCGAACGAAAACTGGCTTCCCTTTCCGACTTCACTTTCAACGTTGATGCGACCGCCCATCAGTTGGACCAGGCGCGAGGAAATTGTCAGCCCCAGCCCCGTTCCACCATATTTTCGAGTCGTCGATGTATCAGCTTGCCCGAACGCCTCGAAGATCTTCACGAGCTTATCCGGAGCGACGCCGATTCCGGTATCTGAGACGTTGAAGCCCAGCACGACTTGATTGTTTTCTCGTGAGACTTCGTGGACCTCAACGACGACCTCACCTTGGGGAGTGAATTTAATGGAATTCGCCACCAGATTCATCAACACCTGGCGCAGCCGTAGCGGATCACCTTCCAACGAGACGGGGACTTCTGGAGCAATGCGACACGCCAGTTCAATCCCCTTCTCGGCAGCACGAATAGCCAGGGCACCCAACAGCTCGTCGATTGTCACCCGGAGATCAAACGCAATCACATCCAATTCGAGCTTGCCAGCCTCGATCTTGGAGAAATCGAGGATATCGTTGATGATTGCCAATAAGGCGTCAGCCGACTTGCTGACCATTTGCAGCGAGTCACGTTGATCGGTCGTCAGTGGCGACTCCAATACCAACTCGGTCATGCCGATGATCGCGTTCATTGGCGTACGAATTTCGTGGCTCATGTTTGCCAGGAACTCGCCTTTGGCTCTATTAGCGGCTTCTGCCACTTCCCGCGCGCGATGCAGTTCTTGAGCTTCCATTTGCAGTTGATGAAAGATCAGCCGGAAGGCGCGCGTCACGCGCGACAACTCGTCCTGCGAATCGACTGGCAACCACGGATCGGTCATTTCGCCCATCAACATCCGTTGGGTCGCGAGGTCGAGGGCCGAGACGGTGCGAATCACGGCGAGATAGAAGCCGACGAACAAATAAACCGCGACAGCAACAAAGGGAAGTGTCGTCAGTACGACAATCAAGATGCGACGGTCGAACGACCTGATTCGCGCCTTCAGTCTTTGATCGAGAGCCGCCGAGACCAGGTCATAGAGTTCGGAGTCGGCCGCGATTGCGGCATCGCCCAGTGCGTCCAGGTGTTTCAAATCGATCGATGTGACATCCGTTTCGAACTCAGACAGAATACGCAAGAAATCACTGGTTGTCTGGGAGGATTTTTCAAGTGCTGGCTGCAGCTGATTCCCCAGTGTCCGATCCGGCGACTCCTCAAACGCCACATTCAAATTGCGCTTCATGCCGCGTTCGCGTTTGGCGATTGCTCCGACCTGGCTCTTGATCTGGTAGGCGCGATGAGAGTCATCAAAGTTGAAGACGATGCGGTGATCAGCCAGGCAGAGTGCCTGTTGATTTTCTTCAGTCAGTTCGGGCAGGCGTTCGATCACCGCTTCCATCAGATAGTAGCTGTCCAGTTCTGGATCGAGGATCAGATTCGAACGATCGCCGACATCGTTCATCATTTCGATAATGGCGGCAATCTGCCGGGAAAGATCGTGAAACCGTTCACTGGGGGAACGACTGGCGGCCTGCTGCTGGCCTTCCAGAATCTGGCGTTTGATTTCCGTCCAGTCTCGCGCGACTCGAAGCCTCGTTCCAAGTTTCTGATTGTGGCTGTCGACCTCAGCGATTCGCTGTTGCAGTTCTTCCTGCAATTCCTGTTCACGTATGAAGGTGTTGTCGACTCGACAATGAACGCGCCGGCGATGCTGTAAGGACTCCATTAAATCGCGAAGTGGCCGCAGATATTCGTTGCCATGCAGTTCTTGACGGGCAAACTGGATGCGATCGTTGAGTTCGCGGGTCAAAAAGAGACTGACGAGCAACAGCGGTACCGTGAACAACACGGCAATGACCGCGAACTTGGCTGGATAAGTCAGCCGGTTCATCACCATCACGGCGGGTGTTACAAGCCATTTCATTGATGTCAGTTTGCTTTGCCACTGCGCAGACCGCAAGCGGCATCAGGCAGGAACTCAGGTGAAGCATGCATTCACCCGTATCGCTGGGGATTCGAATCGGGTAAATAATTACAGCGTTTGCATGAAATGGAAGATCACAAGGGCCACGGTTATTCAGGAGAATTGGGCATGCTCCGATTGCCGGTCATGTTCGCGTTTATTGTTACGGGTCTATCAGTAACATCGGCAGTCGCCGACGAGAGCCTGGTCGGAATGCCGCCGGCCGACGACCCGCGGCGTCCCGGGGCGATCGTCCTGCATGGAGGCGGGCGCATTACCAACGATGTCTTCGATCGATTCATCGAACTCGCCGGTGGTCGAAACGCATCGATTGTGTTCGTCCCTTCCGCGGGATTTCGCCTGGGCGACTACAATTCCGAGGCTGAATTCCTGGCGGTTGTTTCGCGACGGTATTCTTCATGGGCCAACCTCGAACGAGCCGGCGACGTCCGCCGATTCCGATTTCTCTACACCGACGATCCGGACGATGCTGACAAACCCGAATTCGTAAGACCATTGGAAACAGCCACGGGCATCTGGTTTTCCGGTGGAGCTCAAAGTCGTTTGAACTATCGTTATGTTGGTGAGTTCCCTCGAAAGACAAAGTTTCAGGAACTGATCCGACGACTGCTCGAACGTGGTGGCGTTGTCGGCGGAACCTCGGCCGGAACAGCCGTGATCCCTGAAATCATGACGATGTGGGAAGAACGCGACGACTCTGGTGCGCCACCCAAGATCTTTGCCGCTCATGGGCTGGGACTATTCGACAAAGCCATTGTCGAGCAACATTTTGAAGCACGGGGCGGTCGCCTGGAACGCTTCACAGGGTTGTTGCGAGACAATGCCCGGTTGAATTCACTGGCGACTCACCCGAATGCTGGCGAGCGGATGATTGGAATTGGCGTCGAGGAACCGTCCGCTCTGGTGATCCGAGGAAACCATTTCTCCGTTCTTGGAAACGGCAGTGCTCATCTGTTCCTGAAATCGAATGTCGGGCGAACTATCACCTGGCACGAATTGAAGGCGGGTGAGTCCGCTCAATTGCGCCGCAACGCGCAGCAGGATGTGACGCTGGGGCGCGAAGAGTTGATCCTGCTTCGATGATTTTCAGTGTGACTCGACCAAGGACACGGACAAAGTATGAATCCATCCGATCCGAATCCAAGTCACGATTCGCAACCCGCGGCGCCATCCACGCTGGGTCTTCCGTCAAACTTCGAAGCCAGACTAAGAGCCCTGAAAGCTGACTCGGCAGAGACGGAGACAGACTACACACTCAGTCCGCGCTGGCGAATCGCTTTCATTACGATTGCCTCCGCACTGGTTCTGCTAATCACTGTCTTCTTTGTGATGACCGCGGTACGGCTACACAGACCGAATGCGACCGTGCTGGGTGATGGTTGGACACGAGTCGTTGATAGGCAGTGGGGCTTTGAAGTCGACTTTCCGACGTGGCACACCAAAAGCTCGGATGGTCCACAAGCCATTCGATACGATTCGCGGATTCCGAACTCTACGAATCTCCGGGTGCGAGTTACCAACTGGAAGTATAAGAAATCGAAGGCGGACAGCGCCGCTAACGAGTTGGCAGCGATTGTGAAGACGGAGCGTCAACTGAGGCCGGTGGAAGTTCTGGTCGATCGCTCGACGGACACCACTTCGCCGATGATCGATTTCGTGACGACATGCGGCGCGCCGGGTGGTCAGTGGAAAGTCCGCGAACGCATAATTATCCGCAATGAGGTGATGATCCGAATCGACATCGTCAGACCGGAATTCGCGCCGCCCGAGGATCTGCAGCGTTTCCTGGATTCCGTTCGCTGGCTTCCTTAAACGGGAGCGTCATTCACCACGTGAATCTAAGCTAGCCCGCCCTCCGTTCTTCGATCCCTTCGATCACTTGTGACGGATGCCTGGCAGGCAACCAGATCGGCTCGACCTTCCGCTGCTGGAAGAGTTGGGCATAGTGCAGATGGCTGGTGAAGACCAGGAGTTGCTGCCCTTCTCGAGTGAAGTCCAGCAGCGTATCCGCCGCGGCTTCTGACCGCTGCTGGTCGAAGTTCACAGTGACATCGTCCAGAACCATCGGCAATTCGATACCGTTATTCGAGAAGGCTTTCACCATCGCCAGACGAATCGCCAGGAACAGTTGCTCTCGCGTTCCGCCGCTCAGACGCTCGGCCGGTCGTGAATCACCGGCATC
>CBIHQO010000425.1:0-6121 GCA_966211735.1 uncultured Schlesneria sp. | reverse complement strand
GATCGCCATCGGAATATCGCGCATCGTCGGAGCGACTCGCTTTTCCGTGACGGCCAGCAGTTTCTGAGCGACATAGCCCACAACCAACAGGCCGATGACCCCAAACATGACCATTGTCAAAGCAGCAGGCGTCAATCGTCTCACTTCACTACCCCCCGACCGATGTTTGAGGTTATTCGGATACGAACCGAGTCCGTGTCTTCCGCCAACCGAATCTCGGCTCTATTGTTGATTTCCAATGTATGATCACACTCGCCACGGCGCCTGATGAGCGACCGTGCAACTATTCTCGAATCATGCGAGTTTCTGAGTACAAGTTTCGACCATTCAAACTGAGTCCAATCGGCCACAGCAGGTCCGGCGATGCGGATGACATTGGTGTCTGCACTGAAACGACAACGACATCGCCACTGTGCAGTCCCACATCGACACCCACTTGAATTCCGGTTTGCAATCGCGGACTCAGGATGTTGCGGACCTCTTCTTCAACAGACTCGGCGGTGGCCCCCGGCAGGCTGGCCTGTCGAGCACCCACGCGGGTGGCTTCGACGACCAGGCTTCGTGAGTAAAACAGCACCGTGAATTCAAACAGACCCATCAAGACGATCAACAGAATTGGCAGTGTCAGTATCAATTCCAGACTGAGGACGCCGCGTCGTGACCGCGTCGATCTGCGAAGAGCAGGTGATCGCGTTGAGTTTTTCATCGTTCCACCTGTGCCTGCTGTTGCGGGGCCGTCCGTGGTGGACCAAGTTGACCTTCCTTGATGAATCCGGCTCCGTTAAGCAGCATCAACAGCCAGGCTGCGGTTGCCACGGGAACCGCGAATGGCAGTAGTCGTCGGGCTTGCTTCTCGGCGTTCGTTTCCGGTCGGTGAATTGCTTTGCCATGAGCATCCGTTTTGCCGGTCGCCAGATGCTGCTGCTTCCACTTTCGCGTGCCGTATCGCAAGACCTTATAGGCAGTAACGATCGCCACATCGACCAAGACGATCAACGTGCTGACAATCATCAGCAGCAGAGTCAACTTGATTCCCATCCAGACGCTAATGGCTCCCATCAATTTGACGTCGCCAGCTCCGCCACCGGCGACAATGAACAACAGCAGATAGGTGCCGAAGCCGAGCGCAAATCCGCCGAGGCCGTCCTGTAGACCGTGCCAGCCCCAAAACGTGACCTGATAGATGAGGCCCATCACGAAGAAGGGGACCGTCAGCTTGTTGGGAATCTTCCAAAACCGGATGTCTGTATATGCCGCAATGGCGGTCAGCAGACCGACGCCGACAATGAAGACGATGTGTTGAACAGTCCATTCGAACATTTGATTTCCTCTGCGGACCACAAGGCTTCGCGAACACGAATCACCCGCCTCGCGGGCGCACTGCAATCGATACAATCGCGTCCATCCCGGCTGTCTTCGCCGAGCAACGTAACTCGTGTTGCAAACATAACACAGGTTTCCGGAACGGATGGAAGACGTTGCCAAATGTCTCCATTTTCACGTGCAACCTGGCGACATGAGGCGTTTGAGAGACAGAGCAACCTGCATGCTAAGCACCATCGTTACAGATGAATGCCTGCAGTCTCGCTGGGGCACCGGAGTTGGAACAACAGTCATTGCGAGGTCGCCCCGTTTTTCGGACAAGGGAGGATACCTGTCCCGGTTGTACCGATAATGCCGACGATGCTGATTGCAACGATCCGCTAGTCTTCGACGGCGAACTGCTGCATAATCCGCATGTCCGAAACAACGGAATTCAATTGTCGCGGCGAAGTACAAAAGGAATGTGTCGGGCGTGCCGGCAACATGATTGTGGCCGAGAATTGAAGGGGTGCTGCCGAAGCACTCGATGAGAGACGCATTCACGCTGCGATGCGTTGTCAGATCTTGTTAATAGGGAAGTAGGATGCTCGAATTTTTGCGGTCAGCCGAAGAGGCTGCGCGACGCGGCGGACATGTTCTGCGGGCCTGGTCTTCAAAATTCACGGTGAAAGAGAAGAGCCGATCCAACCTGGTCACGGAGGCCGACTTCGCGTCGCAACAGGCGATCCATGATTTTCTGAAAGGGCGATATCCGAACCATGGGTTCCACGGCGAAGAGGGATTGGACGAGGTTCGCCCCGATTCACCGTACAGATGGATCGTTGACCCCTTAGACGGCACGACGAATTACGTACACGGCTTTCCCTATTTTGCGGTGTCAATCGGCCTGGAATACGAAGGCCAACTCGTGGCGGGTGCGATTTATGACCCAACACGTGATGAGATGTTTCTTGCCGCGCGCGGCTCGGGCGCGACACTCAACCGTCGACCACTCCACCGCTCGGATGTCACAGAACTCGGACAGGCCATGCTGGTGGCGAGCCTGCCCGTGGCGACCAGCCCTGAGGACATGGCGGTGAAGCGCTTCCTGAGGATGTTGCCGCATGCTCAAACCGTCCAACGGACGGGCTCGGCCGCGTTGAACCTGGCCTATATCGCTGCGGGACGCCTGGACGGATTCTGGTCGACCAGTCTGAAGCCGTGGGATATGGCGGCGGGAGTGGTTCTGGTCGAAGAAGCGGGGGGGAAAGTGACTCGATTGGATGGCGGCCCATTTCAAGTCGGCGAGCCGAATGTGCTGGCATCAAATGGTTCCAATATCCATCAAGAATTGATGAAGCATCTCGCATAGCACCTCTAAGATACGTTACCGGAACTCGCGGTATCCGCTTTCGCGGAGTCCTGACGATGATTACACTTCAGTGTCGGCGCGGGTGTCACAATCAGCAGTCTGATTTGAGATCTGCGCCGTGGTAAAGCCAACTGCAGGGAACGCCAGTGGCGGCCCATGGTGAACATATGCGGACAGGCCCTATGAATGCCCGACAATCAGTCTGTTTCGGACTGCTTTTGGCATTGATCGCGGGGTCCGTACACGCACAAGAGCCGACGCGTCCGCCTGTTGCCGACGCGACCACTCCTGCAAACCCCATGAAGGTGGCCACCGATTCAGAGAAGCGTCCTGCATTGGATTCGTTGTTGACGGTGATTCGATTCGTCCTCAACAAACAGGGCGATCCAGTTCCGGTGCCGGCGAATCTGACATTGGAAGACGTGATCGAAATGCTGAAGCCCCCTGGGCGTACGGAACGGGAGTCCGTTCCGGCAGCATCGATCTCCTCGCTGGAGCTCACGGGCGAGGCGAATGACGAGCGCGCGACATTGAAGGCCAAGCTGGTGGTCCAGTTACGCCAGGCGACCGAATTTGTGAAGGTGCCGCTTCAGTTCAATGAGGCAATTCTGATCGACTCCCGATACACGGGAGAAGGCGAAGCGGTCTACGAAGAGCGCAAGGATCGAGACCAGGGAATCACCTACTGGTTCCGTGGGCCCAATCCGCATTCGATCGAACTGACATTGAGCGTGCCGGTCCGCCGCCAACTGCCGACTCGCAAATTACAACTCACCTTGCCGTCGTCTCCCGTCGCCAGACTGAAGCTGCTGGTGCCATATAGCTCTGTGACCGCCAAAGTTTCTGAAAAGGCGTCCGACGATATTCCGCTGGAAGTGACGACACTAGGCAAGGACAAATCGGCCATTGAAATGATTGGCCTGGCCAATCGAATGGATTTATCGTGGCAGCCGAATCCCGAGGCGGCTCAATCGGAATTGGCTCTGGAAGCGAACACGACAATTCTGGCTCAGGTCGATACGGACACTGTGCTGCTTGATGTTCGACAGCGCCTGCAGTCGTTGCAGGGCAAGTTTGATGCGTTTGCAGTCCAGCTCCCTCCCAACGCGGAAGTCCTGAAGATCGAGGATGATTTGCCTCCTCGCGAATCGCGGAGCGACGGGTATCGCGACCATAAGGCAGACCCCACAAAACCAAACCGTGTGCTGGTGTCACTCACCAAACCCACGGTTGGTCCCGTTCGGCTGCGTTGGACTGTTCGGCTACCTCGTGCTGAAAAGCGAAAGCTGTCGCTGACAGGGTTTGCGGTCGAATCAGCGCGAAAGCAAAGTGGCGAAGTGGGTCTGGCCCCGCATGACGGGCTGCGGCTTTCGACGGTGCAGTATAAAGATGGCAATATCCTGCGAATCAATGCCGGCGAATTGAAGCCGGATATCGGCGGAATCCAGGTAACTCAGGCGTATCGCTTTCTGAATCAGCCGTTCAACCTGGTCGTGGGGGTCGATCCGATCGAGCCTTATTATCTGGTCGAGCCGAAGATTTTCCTGATGGGGGCCGCTCATCAATTGACGATGGAAGCGGCCTTCCATTTCCAGGTCTATCGCGAAGGACTGACCGAAGTCTCGTTCTTGTGGCCGGAGCGAAAGTCGGAGGGTTGGACCATTGATGGCTTCGATCCACCGGAACTGGTCGAGACCGCGCCAATCGAAGAGGATCAAGGTTTAATTCGCGTCCGCCTCATCAAGCGTCAGACAGCGCCGTTTACGGTCCGGATGCGTGCGCGGCGGCCGACTCGAGGAACCGAAGATATCGCTTTGACGCTACCTCGCGCCAAAGCGTCCAGCCCGCCGATTCCGTCATTGTTTCTGGTGAACGCGGAAAACGTGGAGACCGAACTGACGACTCGTGGTGAAACCGTGATTCGCCCCATGGCGCAAGCCGATTTCCGGCAGTCCAGTCTGCCGGAATCATTTCGCGGCCTCAAGACGACGGCCTATCGAGTCGACACAGAAGAACAGTCGTTTGGGCTGCGAGTTCTGCCACAACCTCGGCGAGTTCGCACGGAGTCGACCTCCGAAGCGAGTTGGCAAAATGACCGCCTGCAGCTTGTTCAACGAATCTCCTTCGATGTCGCTTATGAGCGTTTGTCGCAGGTGCGATTTACGGTACCTCGCGAAGTGTCGACGGAGCGATTCCGTTTTTTTGCCGACAACGAGGTCGAGTTGCCTGCGGAATGGAGCGATGTCCCTGGTTCGCAAACTCGGCAGGTTCGATTGGTGCTGCCCGAGCAGAAAATTGGTCGGTTCGACATCGAGGCCCATTTCTTCGTCAACATGCCTGATGACACGGGGCTGGACGGTGACGCCACGGTTGCGATCCCCGTGCTGCAATGCGTCGATGACCCCTTCCATCAAACTCGAATGGTCCTGGCGCGCGAAGACTGGTTCGAAGCATCGTCGGCAACCGAGCAATGGAAGCCACAACCACTACGATCGGAATCGTGGACCTGGTTGACCGAAGGGACGCGCCCCGATTTCACCTTGCGCATTGCGAGATCTGGCGGTAACGCGAACGGAACAGCCAGCGTCACGAAAGGGTTGATCACGGCCGTATTTGGGCAAGACGGCAGAGCCATGGTGCGAGCTCAGTTTCGAATCGCGGTCCGATCCAACTCACTGAGTGTTGCCCTGCCGGCGAGCGCAGAAATGCAGCAATTCTTCTGGGATCGAACCGCATTGGTCCATGGATTGGGGGCGGTCGAGGTTCCGGCAGGCTCACGAAAGTATTCGCTGCACCTGCCCGAGTATCGAGGGGATGCGACGGATCACCTGCTGACAGTCGATTATCAACTGCCGACGGCGGCTCGTTACGACTTTCCGAGTTCAACCGAACTTCAATCACCTCAACTCCCGCAGTGCGCCTGGGACGCTCAAGTGGTCTGGCAAGCCGTGGTCCTGCCCGATCAGCATTTGCTGACACACCCCGGCTCGGCCAGTCCCATGTTCCGTTGGCGGCGTTTGGGATTGTTCTGGTATCGCATTTCGGACCCCGATCCGAGCAGATTGCAGACGTGGATCGGTGCGAATGCCGGGCCCGACCCCGAAGCAGCGATCGATCTCAATTCGCCGCAGTTGGCGAGCAATCTTTACGCCTTCAGCCAGATTGGCGCTCCGCGGCCGCTGACGTTTCGAACGCTCAGCAGTCCGATGGTGCTGTTGTTCGGAGCGGGCATCTCATTCGTGTTCGGATTTATTCTGCTGCGAGTGCGCGTCTTGCGGCACGTGCTGACCGTCTTGACCGCGGGCCTGATCCTGGCGGCTGTCGGGTTATGGAACGCCGCCCCCTTGGAATTGTTGTTACAACCGATGATTGCCGGCTTGCTGTTTCCCGTGATGGCTGTGGTCATCGAAGGCTGGTTCCGGCGTTCGTATGGGGCGACCGTCCTGA
>CBIHQO010000424.1:0-6127 GCA_966211735.1 uncultured Schlesneria sp. | reverse complement strand
GAGACCGTCAAAATCATGCACCTGCCCCAGACCTTCAAGATTCACGGGGTTTCGAAGGGAGGGGACGTCGCTCTCGAAGCCCACGACGAAATCGGCCCCAGTGCGCGGGGTTTCATTCTGACTCTGCACGTGCAACCCAAGGGTGAGGTCAATCAGGCGGTCACTCCGCAGACCCTTCGTCGCCCCTATTGGATGACGGACCTGGATGTGACGCCCATCGCGAAATCGGATCAGCAGATCTACTGGGGTCTTTCTTATGGAGCCCGAACGGATGCCAAGTTGCTGGAAGATCTTCGTGCGAGATTGCGAGCGTTGAAAGACTAGGCTAAGGGCGAAAGGCAAGGGACGGTGAGGGAGAGTACGCAGTACTGAGTACTCAGTGCGTTGGGTTTCCGACACGACCACCGGCATGACACAAGCTGCGGTCGTGCTCAGAACGTAGTGGCCGCCGATTGACATTCCATTGTCAAAGAACAATCCCGCCCAGCGGGCGCACGTTTGACTTGCTGGAATTGAAGCAAACCTTGTTGAACTCTTTCCACGCCACGATCTAATGGATTCGCCACTTCGCCATGCCTTCGTCAATTTCAACCGAAGAGAATTCAGCAGGGAGCATTAGAGCTGGATGTCACTGAAAATAATGCGACCCGTTCTGTATCAGGCCTTGATCGCAGGGCTGATGGCTATTGCCACCGTAGCGAGCGCGACAGAGGCACATTTCTTGGCGGAGCATGCCAAACGACTTGCATCGAATCCCCCGGGAATAAGTTTTACCGTCGAACTCGTTGGCCGACAGACTCAGTTCCATGTCGGCGAATTGATTCCAATCGAGGTGGTCTATCGATTTGACGACACTGACCCCTTTCGGATCAATGGTCATCTCAATCAACGCATGCACGAAAGGGTGGAGATATTCCATGTGGCGCCGGAATCGGGAACGCGGCCTATGTCGATGTCGACGCTGGACCACTATCGATCGGCTGGAACCTCACCGCACCCTCCCAAGCGTCGTGAAGCTTATCGCTACCGTGCGAATCTCAACCAATGGCGGCGCTTCGACAAGCCCGGCCATTATCGCTTCTATGATGAATCGGCCCGAGTCTGGAGGGCGGAGGCTAAAAAGGATGTGAACGCCGAAAACGATTTGCGTATCGTCTCCAATCTGGTGGAGATCGAGATCACACCCGCCTCGACTGAATGGCAGGCAGAGCAACTCCAGAAGGCAACTCAAGTCCTTGATCTTCCTGTAGACCAAATGGCGATGAGCAAAAGCAGGCGTCATGTGGCGCTGCAACGTCTGCGCTATCTGGACACGGAAGCGGCAACGCGAGAGCTCGCCGGCCGGTATTCCGGCGATGATTACGATCCGGAAAGTCACGAAATTGGGATGGCGTTGCTCCAATCGAAATACAAACACGTGGCGGTCGACGTCTTGGAGCGACGTTTGATGTCTCCTGATTTCGTGGTCACTGCGACTCTTACGAGAGAATTGGCGAGTCTAGCCGCTGAGGTTCAAATGCCTGATGAAACGTCACCGCTCGGCGATACCGCCAAGGCCAGAGCGAGGCAGGAGCAATTCGAAAACGAACGCAATGAACTCGAAAAGAGGCTTTGTCGCAAGTATTCGAAAGCGGCGATTGCAGCCGCAGCGACCAAGCAGCCACTCGCGCGGGCCCAGACCTTGTTGGAGCGGCTTCCGGAAAACGTGCTTGATCAGGATCGCGATCCCGAACCGCCATCGCCCGAATTCCTTTCGCAAATTCGCGATGCCGTGATCCCAGTCTTCGACCAGTTGACAACGGAAGAGCAAATGCGCGTCTTGGGGCCACACTGGAAACGGATAGGCGGCAAAGACTTTCTACCATTATTGCGGCGGTTCATCGCGGCTGCTCCGGACGTTGATGACAGTCATTATGGAACAGACGTACTCGATCTGGCGTTCCGTCGACTTTGGGAACTCGCTCCAGAGGAAGGTGCGGCTCTAATCCTTACCGAAATTCGTCGTCCAAGACCGCGGGCAACGATCGCCACCTTCAAGCTTTTACCTGATCGTCCGATCCCCGATTTGGACGACCTGCTGATCAAGCGTGTGCGAATGCGTGTTGAAGAATCGGACAGAGACCAGGTATTGGCAACAAGGATGCTGGCTCGATACGGCTCGCCCGCGGTTTATGACGAGGTTCGCAGAGCCTATCGCCTTCATCGACACTATTGGAGTCCGCAGCGAGCAGCGATGCTGGCATATTTGATCCGCCACAACCCCAAATATGGCGCGTCCCTATTGAAACGAGCTCTGAATGCCCCGGAAGGGAATGTCTATCACAGCATCTTCACCGATGTGGCCGAGGCATATTCGTCGCCCGGACTAGAACGAGTCGCAATTCAGTTCCTGGATGACCAGAACCCTGAGAACGTTGAAAAGGCAGTTTGGTTCCTGGGCGGTCACGGTTCTGCAGCGGCCGAACAGGTCTTGTGGGGTCGCTTGGAAAAGTCACACGCTGCATGGAAAGATCGCGAGCCCGAGATGCCCGCTGCCGATGCGGAATTGGAAGCATCGCTCGTCCGTGCGATTTCACATTCCCCTCATTGGATCACTGACAAATCCAAGCTGAGTCGCCTGCGAATGCTGTGTGTGACCAAGGCCAGTCAAGATGAAGTTGATCACATCTTGAGTGCGTGGCGCGAACCGATTGAGATTCGCTTCCAGCCAGGACTGGATGGTGAGTTTTACAGTGCCGTATTTCGTTCGGGCAGCAACTATAATCCCATGGAGGATTACTGGTGGGTCGCTGGACAGTATCACGCCTGCACGCTGGCCGAGTTGAAGACATTGATGGCCCGCCTCCCCTCGAAGGTTACCTTTCAATTCCCAACCGGAATGCTGGCTGATGCGGCAGTGGAACAGAAAGTCTTTGATGAGTTAGAGGAGAGCCTGGCTTCAAACGGTCAGAAGCTGGTGAGAAGATCAAGGGACGAATGAATTGCCATCTTCACTGTGAGCTTCGGCGGTGTGCCGACTTCAGAATGGGACAGCGACAAAGTCTTGTTCTCCATAGGTTGCATCCTTCTCGCTCCGCCCGATACTCTTTCACCAGTGAACATTCGGACTTGATGCACTTGCTTCACGCACAATTCGCGTGGCCCGCTATTTTCAGTATCGAATCGAAAGGGATTGTTATGTCGGACGGCGGAATGGATCGTCGTGATTTTCATAAACTGACTGTTGCGGCCTTGAGTGGCATGGTGGCGGGAACAACGATCGGTTGTAAGGGTGCCTCGACTCCCGCGCCCAATACGACCGCCAGCACGGATGCCGCGGGGCCAGTCACGCTGACAGAAACAGAGAAGTTGATTATTGATGAGCCGCATACGTGTCGCGGATTGAATTCCTGCAAGGGCTATGGCCGCAGCAAAGACAACGCGTGCGCAGGCCAAGGAACCTGTGCAACAATGGCCGATCGGACTTGTGGCGGCAACAACAAGTGCAAGGGTCAGGGCGGCTGTGGCGAACTGCCGGGGATGAACTCTTGCGAAGGGAAAGGTGGCTGCCATATCCCGTTGATGGACGACGCCTGGACGCAGGCTCGCAGTTCATTTGAAGCGGCGATGAAGAAGAGCGGCAAGACGTTTGGCAAGGCACCGGCAAAGGCAAAGGCCAAGGGATGACCGACGCAGCCTCCCCCGCTCGAATTGGAATCGTCACCGTTTCGGACCGTGCCAGTCGCGGTGAATACGAAGATCGCGGTGGTCCAGCGATCAAGGAGTACCTCGCTGAAGTCATCACGAGTCCCTTCGAAATGGTGGCCTGCGTCATTCCAGACGAGCAGTTACTGATCGAGGAAACGCTGCGCGAACTGAGCCATGACGAGCAATGCTGTCTGATCATCACGACGGGCGGGACGGGCCCCGCATTGCGCGATGTCACGCCGGAAGCGACCGAAGCCGTGTGTCAGAAAATGATGCCCGGGTTCGGTGAACTGATGCGGAAGGTTTCATTGGAGAAGGTGCCAACGGCAATCCTGTCGCGGCAGACGGCTGGTATTTGCGGACGATCTTTAATCGTCAATCTGCCCGGCCAACCGAGAGCGATCAAGGAATGTCTCGATGCGGTCTTTCCTGCGATCCCGTATTGCATCGATCTGCTGGAGGGTCCGTACCTGACGACCGATGAATCCAAGATCAAAGCCTTCCGCCCCAAGAAATAGCTCTTTTATCGCCTTTCACGTAAATAGATCCGCATGTCGATTCCAAGTTCCGATGATCCATTACAGACCCCCGTTCAATTCGTGCGCGGCGTGGGACCGGCACGAGCGGATCAACTGGCTCGCTTGAACCTGCTGACCGCCGAGAATCTGCTGTTCAATCTTCCGCGAGACGTCCTGGATTTGACCAAAGTCATTCCGGTCTTCGAGATTCAGCCGGATACGGTGCAGACAGTTTGCGGGATCGTGGTTGATCGCGATGCGAAAGAAACGTCGAAGGGGATGAGCATCGTCGCCATCCTGCTGCAATCGGATGGCGGGTTTGTCCGCGGAGTCTGGTTCAATCAGCGGTACATGCTGCGCAAGTTTGAAATCGGCCAGCGAGTACTATTCTCGGGAAAGCCCAAGTTCAGTCAACGTCGCTGGGAGTTCTCGCACCCGCACCTGCAGTTCCTGGGCGATGACGAAGACGATGTGTCCGGTGGCATGCTGCCGCGGTATGGACTGACCGAGGGACTGCGCCAACACGACATGCGGCGCGTCATGCGCAACGCCGTGGAAGATTACGCCGAATTCGTTCCGGAACTACTTCCGGAGAGTTTCCGCGAGAGAGCAGGCGTTCCAGCGATCAAGCAGGCGCTGACACAGGTGCATCTGCCCAGTTCCATGGAGCAGTATGAACTGGGACGGCGACGCATTTTGTTTGACGACCTGTTGGAGTTTCAACTTGGACTGGCGATGCGTCGCCGGATGTGGCGCAAGGAGCAGCGCGCGACGCCGCTGCCCAGTACAGCGAAGATCGATGCTCGCATCCGGCGATTGTTTTCGTTTCGGTTCACGGGAGGACAGGATCGTGCGATCCTGGAGATCATCGCGGATCTCGAACGTGAACAGGCGATGCACCGTCTGCTGCAGGCCGACGTGGGAGCGGGCAAGACTGCGATCGCTGTCTATGCGATGCTGGTGGCAATCGCTGCGGGCCAACAGGCTGCCCTCATGGCCCCGACCGAAGTTCTCGCCCAGCAGCATTGGCAGACGATCGACTCGTTGCTTCAGGGGAGTCGCGTCGAACGCCGGTTGCTGACCGGTCAACTGACAGCGGCAATCCGTCGCGAGACACTGGAGGGAATCGCCAGCGGGCAAGTTCAGATGGTGATCGGAACGCAGGCCTTGATTCAAAGCGGCGTGAAGTTCCCGTCGCTGGGCCTGGTCATTATCGATGAACAACACAAGTTCGGTGTGATGCAGCGATCGAAGTTTTCCGGGGGAGAAGTCGCTCCGCACGTGCTGGTGATGACCGCCACACCGATCCCGCGCAGCCTGTGTCTGACGCAGTTCGGTGACTTGGACCTGACAGTGATCGATGAGCTGCCGCCAGGACGACAGCGCGTTGTCACCAGTCGGATCGTCGGTCCACAGGCCGCACGCAAAGTGTGGGATTTTGTGCGTGACCGACTGCGAGAAGGTCGACAGGTGTACCTCGTCTGCCCGCGCGTGGAAGAAGATGCCTCGCTGCCAATCGGGTCTGATACCTCGATCAGTGCCGAGGCCGTGTTTCGCGACGTTTCGGCTGGTGAGCTGAAGGATTTCAAAGTCGGCTTGGTACATGGACAGCAACCTCGCGAAGAACGAGCGGCGACGATGGCCGCGTTTCGCAATGGCGATGTGCAGGCTCTGGTCGCCACGACCGTGATCGAAGTGGGGGTCGATGTTCCGAATGCGACGCTGATGATCGTGCATCAGGCCGAGCGGTTCGGGCTGTCGCAACTGCATCAATTACGCGGCCGCATCGGTCGAGGCCGCTTTCAGGGATACTGCTTCCTGTTCAGCGACGCCTCCACGCCCGAGGCGACGGCTCGACTGACCGCCATGGAAAATACATCGGACGGCTTCCGCATTGCCGAAGTCGACTTCGAACTGCGTGG
>CBIHQO010000423.1:0-6128 GCA_966211735.1 uncultured Schlesneria sp. | reverse complement strand
CGCGCCGACAGCTTGAACTGACCTTGGGAAACTCCGCGCTGAAGTCAGCAGCGCCGGTGGCTTCGTTGGAGATGCCAGCAGCGCCCGTCGTTACGCAACGACCGCTTGTTCCGCAACTGTCTGACGTTGCTCCGGCGACGAGGCCACCTGTTGCGCCACTAGCTCCGCAGGCAGTGGCGAGTACTCAGTACTCAGTATTCAGTACCCATGCGATGCCTATGCCGGCGGCTCTGCCCGTAACTTCTCCGGCTCCCGCCGCGCAGGCGGCTGTGACTACCTCGCCCGTTCCGAGTGCTCCAGCGAAATTGCCTGCCGCCTCTTTCGAGCCGCCAGCGCCAGCCGTGAATTCAGCATTGTCGACCACCGTGCTGGCTGTCGTGTCTGAAAAAACGGGCTACCCGACAGAGATGCTCAGCTTGGGGATGAGCCTGGATCACGATCTGGGAATCGACTCGATCAAGCGAGTCGAAATCCTCTCAGCACTTCAAGAGCGCGTCGCGAACCTGCCCGCATTCAAGCCGGATGAGCTTGGCTCACTGCATACGTTGGGTGATGTGGTGGCATTAGCCGAGGCGCGAAGTGCTGGGAGTGGCTGTGCTGTTTCATCGGTGCCGCAATCGGTGCCTGATAGTGTTCCCGTATCGTCGTTCGTGACGGCTCCGCAGCCAGTCCTCAGTACTGAGTACTCAGTACTGAGTAAGAACGCAAACGCGAATGCGGGACCATCTCTCTCAGCCACCGTTCTCGCTGTGGTGTCGGAAAAGACCGGCTACCCCACCGAGATGCTGAATCTGGGGATGAGCCTGGACCACGATCTGGGGATCGATTCGATCAAGCGAGTTGAGATCTTATCTGCTCTGCAGGAGCGCGTGACGAATCTGCCCGCGTTCAAGCCGGATGAGCTTGGATCGCTGCACACATTGGGTGATGTGGTTGCTCTTGCTGAAGCACGAAGTGCTGCGAGTGGCCCTGCGGATTCACCAACACTTGCATTGGCACCGTCCTACTCTCCGGTATCGACAGCGACAGCTCCGCAGCCAGTACTCAGTACTCAGTACTCAGTACCGAGTGCGCCTGTGAATTCGATCGCAGGCCCAGCGTTGTCAACCACTGTCCTCGCAGTCGTGTCTGAAAAAACGGGCTACCCCACCGAGATGCTGAATCTGGGGATGAGCCTGGACCACGATCTGGGGATCGATTCGATCAAGCGAGTTGAGATCTTATCTGCTCTGCAGGAGCGCGTGACGAATCTGCCCGCGTTCAAGCCGGATGAGCTTGGATCGCTGCATACGTTGGGTGATGTGGTGGCTCTTGCCGAAGCTCGAAGTGCTGCGAGTGGCGGTGTTGATTCACCGATAGTTCAGGCTGCCGCTCCGGTGTTGGTAGTGACTGCTCTGGAACCAGTACTCAGTACTCAGTACTCAGTACCCAGTACGGTTCCAGCGACAACGTCAGCCGCTGGGGCGAGCCCATCACTCTCGGCCACCGTTCTTGCTGTCGTGTCGGAAAAGACCGGTTACCCGACCGAGATGTTGAATCTGGGGATGAGCCTGGATCATGACCTGGGAATCGATTCGATCAAACGAGTTGAGATTCTCTCGGCGTTGCAGGAACGCGTTGCGAACCTGCCGGCGTTCAAGCCCGATGAGCTTGGTTCGCTGCATACGCTGGGTGATGTGGTGGCATTAGCTGAGGCACGAAGTGCTGTGAGTGGCACCTCACCAGCCAGCGCAACTCAGTTGCCCGCTGCCCCCGCGCCGCAGTCAGTGCAGAGTACTCAGTACTCAGTACTCAGTACTCCCGCAACAACGTCGGCCGCTGCGGCAGTCCCAGCGTTGTCAGCCACGGTCCTTGCAGTCGTCTCGGAAAAAACCGGCTACCCGACTGAGATGTTGAATCTGGGGATGAGTCTGGATCATGACCTGGGAATCGATTCGATAAAGCGAGTCGAGATTCTGTCGGCATTGCAGGAACGCGTTGAGAATCTGCCGGCGTTCAAGCCCGATGAGCTTGGTTCGCTGCATACACTGGGTGATGTCGTCGCGCTCGCTGAAGCGCGAACTGTTGGAAGTGGCGCGGTGTCGCAGGCGGCACCGCAGGCAAGTGTTGTGACTCCTGCATCTTCGATGATGTCATCGGCCGAGCAGCAACTGTCGCAGCCATCCACACTTGTTCGCAGTATCGTTCGCTCAGAATCGCTGCCTCCCCTGGCCGAACTACCAATCGTTCGTGGTGCCGAGGTCTGGGTGACCGATGACGGGCTGGGGTTGTCGCTGCAGATTGCCGCCGAGTTAACCAAGCGTGGATTGAAGCCGCGACTGATTCAATTGGACGAACCTGTTGCCACGACGGCACCTGCTCAGTTGGCTGGGTTGATTGTGATTGCACACGCTGAAGGAACACAGGACCGTCATCTGTGGCGAGCGATCGAGCTGTTGCAGAAGGCGGGCCCCGCGTTGCGTCAGGCTGCAAGAGCAGGTGCCAGCGTGTTTGCGACAGTCGCTCACCTGGATGGACGATTCGGCTTTGAGGGGCAGCAAGTTTTGTCCGATCCGCTCTCGGGCGGGTTGGCGGGGTTGGCGAAATCGGCGGCTCGTGAATGGCCGGACGTGACGTGTAAAGCAATCGATGTCTCGAGCGACTGGGGATCAGCGAACGACGCGGCTGTTCAAATTGTCGATCAGCTATTCCGCAGAGGTCCGGTCGAGGTCGGCGTTTCACCAAGGGGGGCCACGACGCCGACTGTCGTCGAACAATCGCTTAGCACTGTTCGCACTAGCGCATCCGCAATCCAGCCGGGTGAACTGGTGATCGTCAGTGGCGGAGCTCGTGGCGTTACGGCTGAAGCGGCTCTGGCTGCGGTACAGCAGTGGAAGTGCCGACTGGCAATTCTCGGACGCAGTCCCGAACCTGCTGCAGAACCGGAATGGTTGCGGGGCGCTTCGAGTGACGCCGAGATCAAACAGGCTTTGATTCGAAATCTCCCCAGGGGAACGTTGCCCAAAGAGATTGAATCTCAGTTCCGCCAGGTCCTGGCCGGCCGCGAAGTGACATCCACGCTGAATCGGCTGCGAGCGCTTGGGACACCTGTGGAATACCACGCTGTCGACATTCGCGATCTGGCCGCGGTGCGGTTGTTGCTTGTGCAACTGCAAAACCAACATGGAGCGATACGAGGGGTCATCCATGGCGCGGGGGTCTTGGCAGACCAACGGATCGAAGACAAAACTCGCGAACAGTTTGATCGCGTGTATCAGACAAAGGTGACGGGTCTGCGCAACGTCCTTGGTGCGATCCGACATGATCAACTGCGCGTGCTGTGTCTGTTCTCATCCTACACGGCTCGCTACGGCCGAGTCGGTCAGTGTGACTATGCGATGGCGAACGAAGTCCTCAACAAACTGGCTCGTCAGTTCTCGATCGAGAATCGGCAATGTCATGTGGTTTCGTTTAATTGGGGACCCTGGGACGGCGGCATGGTGACCGGTGGTCTGAAGAAGTTGTTCGCTGCCGAGCAAGTCGGATTAATCCCGTTGGCCGACGGTGCGAATCTGGTCGTCCAGGAGCTCTCACAGACGGAAAGCCGGCCTGTTGAGGTGCTGGTGCTTGGTAAGACTGACACACCGGCAAAGGTGCCGTCGACTCCGCAGCCGAACGCGGCAGCGGCGGCCGCTGTCGTGAGTGAGCCAGCCAGCGAACTCAAGATCGCGTTCGAGAAGAGCATTGATGTTCAGCAGTCACCCTATCTGGAATCACACGTCATCGGTGGCAAGGCTGTCGTTCCCGTGGCGATTATCCTGGAGTGGCTGGCGCACGGAGCGATCCACCACAATCCGGGCCTGGAACTGGAAGGCTTCGATGATTTCCGTATTTTTCACGGCGTGAGGATGGATCGCCATGACAAGCTTTTATTACGTGTCATGGTGGGCAAGCCTGTTCGCGTGGGAACTCGCTTTACGATCCGAACTCAATTGATTGGAAGCACCGCCGGACGTGAGACGATTCATGCGGCTGGTAATGTGATCTTGTCGGCGCAGCTACCGCCAAATCATACTCCGCAGTTGCAGGTCACCCGGCAAGCGTATTCGCACGAGATGACAACGGCTTACGCCACCAAACTGTTTCACGGTCCGCATCTGCAGGGGATTGCCGCAGTTGAGACTTGCTCGGCAGACGGGATCGTCGTGGCATCGAGGACCTCTCCGGCACCGTGGGCTTGGATGCAGGATCCTTTTCGAGGTGCCTGGTTAGCCGACCCGTTGGCGATTGATGGGGCTCTGCAGGCGGTGATCTTGTGGACGCAGGAACAACGTGGCATGCCCTGCCTGCCGTGTGCGATCGGGAGCTATCGTCAGTTCCGCAAAGTGTTTCCCACCAGCGGCATCAAGATCGTCGTGAAGGTGACTCAGGCCACCGAGCATACGATTCGAGCGGATATCGAGTTCCTCGATATTCAAGGGGCTCTGGTGGCTCAAATGACTGGCTGCGAGAGCGTGGCCGACGCATCTTTGGCGAACGCCTTCAGCCAGAATCGTCTGGCTTGATCGAGCGAAGCGGCAGGGGCAAGGCACGGACTGCTTTCGCCCCGCCAGCCGGGCGAGTATCCTCGTGCGACAACGGGAACCGCCACTGCGGTTGCCGACTGACTTCGCCTGCTGCGAAATGATTTGATAGACAATTGTCACGGAGGATTGCATGGACGCCCGAGTTGCCAGATATCTCAGCGAGAATGCCGATCGGTTCCTGGAAGAACTGAAAGAACTGCTGCGGATTCCGACTGTTAGCGCCGACCCCGTCTGCAAGCCGCACATGCTGCGTGGTGCGGAATTCGTCTACCGGCAATTTGCCGATCTCGGTTTCAAGGCCGAGATCGTACCGACGGCCGGGCACCCGATTGTCTACGCCGAATGGTTGAATGCCCCCGGCGCGCCAACCGTCATGGTGTATGGCCACTACGACGTACAGCCTGCGGATCCATTGAACCTGTGGACCACTCCGCCGTTCGAACCAACGATCCGCGATGGCTATGTCTATGCTCGAGGGGCTACCGATGACAAAGGTCAGATGTTCACTCACATCAAGTCGGCGGAAGCCTGGCTGCGAACAGTCGGCAGCTTGCCCGTCAATTTGAAATATGTGATCGAGGGCGAAGAAGAAGTCGGCAGCAATAATCTGGAAGACTTCCTCAAGGCGAACACGGAACGTCTGAAATGTGACGTGGCGGTTGTGAGCGACACCAGCCAATACGCGCCGAATCAACCGGCAATCACGTACGGCCTGCGCGGCATCCTGGCGGTCGAAATCACGGTGACCGGCCCCTGCAAAGATCTGCATTCGGGAATCTTTGGTGGGGCGGTGGCGAATCCGGCGACGGGAATCGCGCGGCTGATTGCGTCACTGCATGACGATGAAGGCCGAGTCAGAATCCCCGGGTTCTATGATCAAGTCGTGGAACTCACCGCGGCTGAACGTCAGCAGTTTCGAGACCTGGGCTTTGATGAAGTGGCCTTCAAGGCGGAATTGGGAATTGATGAGGTCGCTGGTGAAGCTGGCTATTCGACCATCGAACGTCGCTGGGCTCGACCGACTTGTGAAGTGAATGGACTGGTGAGTGGTTATACGGGGGACGGCCCGAAGACGATCGTCCCGTCGAAAGCAAAGGTCAAAATCACGTGCCGGCTGGTTCCTGACCAGGATCCTCACAAGTTGACGGAAGCCTTGCATCAGTATTTGAAGTCGCAATGTCCGCCATCGCTGAAGTTCGAATTCGCCAGCTTCCACGGCTGTCCGGCCTTTGTGTTCGACCCAAACAGCCCCTACATCGAAGCTGCGGCTGCGGCGGTCAAAGAGGCGTGGGGCGTAGATCGCGTACGATTGATTCGCGAAGGGGGCTCGATCCCGGTGGTGCAGACCTTCAAGGATGTGCTGGGGCTCGATACACTCCTGCTCGGCTGGGGCCTGAATACAGACAATCTGCATAGCCCCAACGAACATTTTACGATTGCGGACTTTCATCGTGGCATCGAAGCCAGCGCCCGTCTGTGGGACAAACTGGCCGCCATGAAATCGTAGAGATCCATTTTGCGATAGAGGCCCTGTGGGCCTCTGTGGCGATCGTGACGGATACC
>CBIHQO010000422.1:0-6129 GCA_966211735.1 uncultured Schlesneria sp. | reverse complement strand
GCCCAGGCCGAAGCCTGATCTTCCGGTTGTCGAAGTCTTCAACGTCAGCAAATAAGGTCGTATCCATGAGTCAAGCTGCTTCCATCGAATGGTGGAATAAATCGCTGGACGAGGTCGGCATCCATAGCATGGACAAGCTGGTGTCCGCCGACGCGAACTGGACGACCGTGCTGGAATCCGGTCGCGACGATCTAGCGCGAGCGATCGCGATGACCGGAATGAAATGCGGCAAGGACCGCAGTGTTCTGGAAGTCGGTTGCGGGCTGGGGCGGATGTCGGTTGCACTTGCCGATCGCTTCGGTCGAGTGGTGGGCGTCGATATCGCGCCTCGATTGATCGAGGAGGCTCAGCGTCGCAACGACCGAAGCGAAGTCAGCTTCGAAGTCGCCGACGGGGTCCATCTCCGTCCCGCATCGATCACGGAGTGCGATACTGTCTTTTCGTACGAAGTCTTCTATTACATCAATGCGGAAGCACTCACGACTTATTTTCATGATGCATTCCAGCTGTTGCGTTCGGGTGGGCAGTTCGTCTTTCAGCTCAATATGGAACCGGTGAAGATGAAGACTCGTCTGAGCTTCTTCTTCCGGAAATGTTTGTACGCCTGCGGCATTAAGCATTGGCGCGGCTGGCCGACCGGAGCTGGCTATCGTCGATACCATCATTCCCGCGCCTGGCTGACTAAGACGCTGAGCGAGGTCGGGTTCACGGTCGAACAGATTGCGGGACCAACCCTGCGTCAGACGTGGATTGTGGCTGTCAAACCATGATCGATCGATCTCGTGGCCGGTTTCGCGTCATTGAAGTACTAGTCTGATAAATCGAGTTGCCTCGCTATGTCGTTTGCCGGTTCCGTTCGACGTAATGTCCTTGCCAGTTGGGGAACTCACGCCTCGAATCTGGTGATCGGGTTCTTCCTGACTCGATACACGCTGGATGTGCTGGGCGTATCGACCTATGGCAGCTGGCTGCTGATCAATTCCATCGCCAGCTACTCCGCCCTGCTCTATTGCGGACTGGGCGAAACGATCTCGCGCTATGTCGCCAAGTACCATTCGGAAGGTGACACGCATCGCGTCAATCAAGTGGTGACGCTGGTGCTGACGATTTATCTGGGGATGGGTGCCATTGCATTCCTCTTCGCCTGCGGCTTGTGTCTGACCGCGGGCTGGTGGGGGGGCTGGGTCGGCGAAGATCTGCTGGAAGCACGCATCACGATCCTGATCCTGGGTGTCAACGTCGCCGTCGGAATGGCGGGTAGCGTGTTTGGCGGGGTGCTGCACGGCTTGCGTCGGTTCGATCTGGAACGCGGCATCGGATTCTCGTTCGATCTCGTTCGCCTGGTTTTGTTTGTCCTGTTTCTTAGCGACCGTTACGGGCTGGTGACGATTGCCTCGATCTATTTTATTGTGGCTGTGGGCGAGAACCTGTCGTACATCGTGCTGGCTCGCCGAATCCTGCCTACGCTGGCGGTGGGCCCGTCGCTACTCAGTCGCGATGTGATGCGTGAATGCGGGCACTTCAGTTCAATGGCGTTTGTCGGCGTGGTGGCGAGCCAACTGATTAACGCGACGGACACGATCACGATCGGTTTGCTGCTAGGCAAAGAAGCGATTGTCCCGTACTACTTCGGCTTGCGGCTGACTCAGTTTGCCAAACAGCCGATCGACAAAATCGCCCACATCTGCATGCCGACGGCGGGGGCGTTGCAGAGCGAAACCGACCGAGGCAAGCGTAATCGCTTTCTCATCAAGACGCTCGGGATTGTGCTGTTGCTCACCAGTGCGGCGTTCATCGGGGCGTGGTTCTTCGCCGGAGATGTCTTGCGACTGTGGGTCGGTTCCAAATTGACCGACGCGGATCTGGCGCAGTCTCACCGCATTCTAATGGTGCTGCTGGGAGCTCAACTGGTCGCCCTGCCCTGTGGGATCTTGCGAGCGTTCCTCTTTGGCAGCGGTAACGTGCGAGTCCCCGCCTTCATCTATCTGGGCGAGGCAATCTCCAACTTGGGGCTCAGCATTCTGCTGTGCCGATGGTACGGCATCGAAGGGGTCGCCTGGGGAACCACGATCCCGGTGGTGCTGTTCGAACTGTGCGTTCTGGTGCCGTATGCTTTAAGCCGTCTGCAGATCAGCCTGCGGCGAATCATGGAAGAGGCGGTCTGGCCGCAAGCGGTTCCGCTCATGGCTCTGCTCGCGTATTCCATCACGATTGGAAACCAACCGTGGAGTCACGGGAACTGGGTGGCGCTGCTGGCGGTGACAATCTGTGGTGCTGGAACACTCGGCGCGGGTCTATGGATCAAAGGTGCCCTGCAGAGGCTACCGCTACAGACAGCATCGTCAGCAGATGCCGTGGCGTCGTAGGTTATGCTTTAGCATATCGCGATCGAAGCAGAGTTATGCTGAAGCATAACCTACGAAGAGGAAGCTACTATTTCTCTTTCGGCTTCCAACCGAGTGCGATGGCGCAGTCGGGGCTGTTAAACATCTTTTCGTGATCGTGTTCGATCCCTTCCGCGATCAGCAGTTTCCAATTGAAGGGCCAGCCCTTCTCTTGAGCGACCTTCTTGGCGAATTCGTACGCATATTTCGCACGAGCGAATCGAGTGTCACCTTGAACCTCCGCCAGTTTGGAAGCATCAAAGTACTCGTCACGAACGATGTCCTTTGACCCCACGTACAGGGTCACAGGTTGACCGAGATAGGCTTTGTAAACGTCATCGTTTGCCAGTTCGGCAGGCAGTCCGCCGAAGCCGAACGGGAACGGTTGCTTGTCGGTCGGCAGCGTATAGCTGCTTGGGTTCGAGACGACGATTCGTTGAGCGTCCGTTTGGACGAAGGCTGCCAGTCGTCCCAGGAACTGGCCGCCGCCGGAATGTCCGATCAGAGCATACGGCATGTCGGCCCGTCCTTCGCGTCGCCGGATCTCTTTCGCAATCCGGTTGACGTATTCGCCAGTCCGATCCTTGGCGGGAACGGCGTGACCTTCGTCATCAACGATGCCGCCGAACTGGTACTTGGGGATCGGGAAGATCTTCTCTTCAAACAGGGGGCAGATGATCAGCGCGCCGAATCGATCGCCCATCTCGACCGCGTGATCGCGGTACTCTTCCGCGTTGCGCAGGATGCCGTGGAAGACCATCAGCATCGGGCCGTTTTGAAAATTCGCCGGCTTGTAGGCGTACAGCCTCAGCGTCACCTTTTCAAAGGGAAGATCGATGGTCGACTTGCCCTCGGGGATCGCGTCGGGTGTTGCCAGAAGCAGGCAGGAGAGAAGTAGCGTATGCATAGGTGGCCTCCGCGTTGGCTTTGAGGAATTGATGGAGTTGTCGCAGACAATGGCCGCGGTTGCAATCGTGGTGACGTGACAGACTAAAGCTGTCACTCGTCGCCAACTCATTTCTCCTCATTCCGTGAACTTCAGTGTCTTCCGTGGTTCAACTCTTCTGGTCTTCCGTTTTTGTATGCGAGAAGTCGCAATGTTCCTCATTTCTCCTTCGTAAACAGCTTTTCTTTCCTATACGTGCGCATTCGTAAGATTCGTGGTCGTCCTCTGATCCTTTCTTCATACTCCCCGCGGTTGACTTCGTGTTGCTTCCGGATACAACCCGAGAGCCTGTCCTGTTCTGGTCGGTGCGAATCTCGAAACCTGGGGCTCTTGTGCGATACGTTCTGGAACATCTGGCCGTTGTGTTTGGTGCTGCCACTGGCGCCTTGGCCGCGCGTGGCAAGGGGATCGACTGGTTCGGTGTGGTGGTTTTGGGGTTGGTCACCGCGGTCGGCGGTGGATCGTTGCGCGATGTGCTGCTGGATGTGCCGGTCTTCTGGGTGGCGGACCATTCGTTCCTGGTTGCGGCGATCGTTTCGGTGACGCTGACAATCTACCTGGGAAGATTCCTCGATCCTTCCTCGAGATCGTTCCTGATCACAGACGCCTTCTTCCTGTCATTTGTGGCGCTGGTCGGAACGCACAAAACCTTCACTCTGCATCAGCCCGGCACGATCTGTGTGCTGTTTGGAGTGATGACCGGTGTGGCGGGCGGGATCTTCCGCGATGTCCTGCTGGGTGAAATGCCCCTTGTTTTCCGGCCTCAAATCTACCTCTATGCGACGGCCGCGTTCATCGGCAGCGTCGCCTATGTGGGAGCGGCGGCCATCTGGCCAGGACACTGGTTCAACCTGGTTTTTGGAACCGCCGTCACTCTTCTGCTGCGGCTGGCAGCGATCCGCTGGCGTCTGCGGCTGCCGGTATTTCAGGCGCGAGACGAAGGAATTGCGTAGCTCGCAGCGGTGCCGCGAGAGATTCCGCGCTGATCCGGTGAATTCAGACTAGCCGATCGTCCTTGCTTCGATGACAATCCTAGAGACCAACGAGTTTGCCGTTCGGAGCCGTTCATGGTCACGTCACTCCTGCCTTCCCACCGAACCTTCGCAATGCGATTTGCCGGTCTGCTGATCCTGGCGGCCAGTGCGCCCGCATCTGCAGATAGCTTCACGGTAAAGGAGGACGATGGCAACAAGGTGACCGTCGAAGCGCGGCTCATCGGAGAGGGCCAGGGAGTGATGGCGCTCGAACGGACGGATGGCCGGATCGAGGCGATTCCTCAGGATCAAATCCTGCAACGGGTTCCAGGGCCTGACCCGACGCCGCTCTCCTGTGCCGAAGTTCTAGGACGCCTGACCGAGCGATTTGGCAAGGACCGCTTTCGAGGTCATTCGGATTCCACCTATGTGATCGGGCTGGTCCTGGCCGAGCCGTTGCCGAAACAGTACGACGCCAAAGCGACAGCGATGCTGAAGAAGGCGGCGAGATTTATGACGCTGGTCGAGAAGGTTTTTCTCGACTTTGTCGACGATCTGAAGATCGAGATCGTCAAGCCGCGCTATCCTCTTGTGCTGCTGATCTTCGAAACCGACGACGACTTCATCAAGTTCACGGCCGAGCAAACTGGGGGACGTGGGTTGTCGGCCCAGAATATTCTCGGCTACTACAGTATTCTGACGAATCATCTGGTGATCCGGATGAGTGAATGCCACACCTTCGAAACACCGTTGCACGAGGCGATCCATCAACAGGTCTACAATCGCGGCGTCCTGCAGCGGCTGTCCCCGTCACCTGCCTGGTTTAACGAAGGGATCGCCACGGGATTCGAAGGGACGGGTGAGAAGATCAACTCGGGCCCGCTGAAATTGAATACGCGGTACGCTCGCGGCGCCATGCGCGCACGAACAGTCAATTGGGATGAAGTTGTCGCGAATGACCGCGCGTTTCGCGGTGATGTCCTGGCTGGCGAAGCATATGCGCATGCGTGGAGCATCCATTGGTTCCTGGTGACGAAGTACCGCAAGCAATACATCGAATATCTGCAGCTCTTGTCGCAGAAACAGCCTTTGCAGCGGGACGACAGCCAGACGCGAGTTGACGATTTCGAACGGATCTTCGGCAAACGAGTCGGCAAGCTGCAGAGCGAATTCCCGCAAACGATCGAGATCGCGGCCAAGAAACAGAAGGTGTCGCTCGAGACACCGAAGCCACCCGGATACATGCTGCGTCAAATCAACTTGGCGGAAGTCGAAATGACCGCCGGGCGAGTCAATAATGGCACGATGCAGGCGGAAGGACGGATGCGTAACCTGTCGCTCTTGCGTCCCATGTCCTTCTATGTCACTGTGGAAACAGACGCGGGAACGTATGCTGACTGGTATCTGCCGAATGTGGCTCCTCAGAAAGAGATGCCACTCGCGAAGCAATTCGCGCAAAAGCAGATGCAGAATGCGCCAGGCGGGCCGTCTCAGACATTTGTCGTTAAAGTTCGCGCCGCGGTGGCCGATAGCGAGACCGCGTTGCAGTGGCAGCGGGGCCAGTTGCCTGCGCCCGTCTATCGCGATTAATAGCGGCCACGGAACGGATAGCGGATGGAACCGACTGCCTATCACGAAGCCGGACACGCCTATGTGGCCGTGTATCTGGGAGCGAAAGTTCGCTCGGTGACGATTGACCCCGACAATGACGATGGCCCGGCGCGGTTCGGCGACACGCAGATCATCTGGCGACGTTCGCGGCTCTCCGAGAAGCAGTTTCGGGAACGGGCGATTCAAGTGTCGTTGGCGGGACCCGTGGCAGAGA
>CBIHQO010000421.1:0-6154 GCA_966211735.1 uncultured Schlesneria sp. | reverse complement strand
AGTACGGTCCGCTGCAACGAGACTTGGTTGGAGTGACCTGTGAACGCTGCCACGACCCCGCGAAATCACATGTGGAGCATCATCGATCTCGTCCCAAGGAGACGAAAGGGGTCGATATCGTTGCCCCCAAATCAATGACACGCGAGCAGCGAATGGACCTGTGTGCGCAGTGTCACACCAATGCCGTCCGGCATCGCAAGGCTCCGTTCAGCTATAGGCCGGGTGAAGCAATCGAGGAAGCCTTTCGGATTCTGAAAATGCGCTATCCCGAGGAGGATCGCGTCGCCAACCAGGTGCAATACCTGAAGGAAAGCCGCTGTTACCAGCAGAGCGAATCGCTGACCTGCATTTCGTGCCACGATCCGCACCATGCCTCTCCGAAGGCTCAAGCCCGTCGTTCGCACGATGTCTGCAGCAGTTGCCATCAGCCAGTAGACTGCGGTGCTCAGAATCGCTTGCCAACGGGTGTGCGAGACCAATGCGTCGCCTGCCATATGCCGTTACGTAACAAGGTCCAGGTTGGATTCACTACTCGCGACCACGAGGTGGCCTTTCCGGCGACTCGCTATGAACACAAGATCGCCGTCTATCCTGAAGCGGAACAGGAAGTCTTGCTGGATTGGCATTCCAGGCAACCCAATCTGAACGAGCCAGTGATCAACGAACTGAAGCAAAGCTTGGCAGATCACTGGTCGGCGGTCGCCGAATCGGCGGCCAAAGAACAACGATTTTTGCGTGCCATCGACGCCTATCGTCGAGCGACTCAGCTCAATCCGTCGCCAGAATTGAAAGAAAAACTGGCGGCAATCACAGCGATTTACCATCAGTCCATGACATCGTGGTTCGAAGGGATTCATCTGAAGCAGCAGCGCCGGTTGAACGAAGCCATCTCGACTTTTGAATCGCTGCTGAAGATCGAGCCAAATTCGGCGAAAGCTCATCTGGAACTAGGGACCTTACTGGCTGCGACGGGCCAAACCGCGTCAGGCATTGAACATCTGCAGATTGCGGCCGAACGGGATCCGAACGATCCGGGACCGCACGCGATGCTGGGCTGGCTGGATTATCTGGCCAAGCGGCCGGAATTCGCGCTCGGGCATTACGTGCGAGCGGCCGAGATCGAGCCATGGAGCCGGCAATTGGAGTACATGAAGGGTCAATGTTATGTCCAGTTGCAGCGATGGAATGAATCGATTGGGGCTTTTGAACGAGTGCTAGAGATTGACCCGCGTCACCGCGAGACGTGTGTTGCCTTGCGACGAGTGTTACGCGAGCAACTTTCCGCGGAGGATGCCTTGCCGCATGCTTCTCGAGCGGTCGAACTGACCCATGCGCAGCAGTCCGATCTGTTGATCGCACTAGCCGAAATCTACCGCGATCTGCAACAAATTCCCGAGGCCGAGCAAGTCCTGGTGGTGGCCCGGAAAGCGGCCGAGGCGCAGGACCACGATTTGCTGCCACAAGTGAAGTTGATCGAAGAAAGCCTGCGGTCGGCATCACGTCAATGATCTTTGTGGCACCTGAATTTTAATCAAAGAATCTTGATTCATTTCGACAAACGCGATAGAACCAAGACAATCTCTCTTTGGTCATACCAATTCTCATCTTCACTTCTTGAAGGGTCTTGCCATGAGCAAAACGAAATCGCGTGGATTCACGCTGATTGAGTTACTCGTCGTGATCGCAATTATCGCGGTATTGATCGCTCTGCTTTTACCCGCGGTGCAACAAGCTCGCGAAGCGGCTCGGCGAACACAGTGCAAAAACAACCTCAAGCAGTTTGGACTGGCGATTCATAACTACAACGATGTTGTCAACGTCCTCCCTCCACCAATGAATTTTGGTGCACCAAGCTGCTGTGGGAGGGCGGGAGTGGGAGCATTGGTGCTGCTGCTGCCTTATCTGGATCAGGCACCTGCCTACAACACCATTAATTTTTCAAATGTCGCAGCAAACTGGGATCAGCCCGTTGCCAGTTCAGCTCCCGTAGGAAATCGTTACTTCGAAATTCTTCCGGCGTTTATTCGCTGCCCCAGCGACACCTCCCCAAGAACAGTCAACCTCAATAACATTGGGAACAATTGGGCCGTGGGAAGTTACGGAATGAGCGACGGAAGCCAGGCGCATGGAAGCCACCTCTGTTCGCAGTACGGAGGAAATACATTTGGGACGGGCTCCGCGGGGCTGAGCGGCTCAGCAGACCCTTCAACAATTTCGGGGATTTCATCACGCGGAGGCGCTATATTCCGTTTTGCTGATGTCACAGACGGCTTGTCCAACACGATTTTCATGGGAGAGGTGCGAGGCGAATGCTCCGATCATGCGATGAACGGATGGGCCAACACCAACATGAACTGGTTCGGGACTGCCGCGCCCATCAACTTCAACACCTGTACTCCCAGCGGTTCGGGATGCAATAGCCCAAATGAATGGAATACATCAATGGGCTTCAAGTCTCGCCATGTTGGTGGAGCACACTTCCTGTTGGGTGATGGATCGATTCGCTTCATCAGCGAAAATGTTGACTACATGACTTACCAGAAGCTGGGCGATCGTCGTGACGGTCAAGTGGTTGGCGAGTTCTAAAATCGCTGTATCACAGATTGTGATCTCATGACGATCTCGCGAGTGCGGTCCGCGTTCATTGCGGTTGTATTGGCAACGGCAATTGGCGGCGGTCTCTGGTGGTCTTCTGGTGTCTCGCCCAGGCAACAGTTTCAGCTTGGATTGGACGCCGTCACCAAGGGTGACTGGGAGCAAGTACGGCGGTCCGCTGATCGACTGAAAGATCATGCGGACTTTGCGGCCCAGGAACATCTGCTGCGCGGTATCTTTCTGCTGAAGATCCGCCGCCCTGAGGCCGCGCTTGTTGAATTCGCGAAGTTCGAACCGATCGGCGAGCTTCGCGAGCCGGCACTGATGTCTGCGGGTGAAGCGATGTACTCGCTAGATCGCCTCGCCGAAGCACAACGCCTGTTCGGCTTGGTGGCATCTGAGCATCCTGGGCATGTCGAATCGCACCGTTGGCTGGCTTCGATCGCTTACGACTTGGGAGCTTTCAATCAGGCGATGGGTGAATTGGATATCGTGCTGCGGTTAGCTCCGAACGACTATCGGCCGCATCTATTGAAGGGGCATATGCTGACCGATACGGATCAATTCGCCAGCGCCATCAAGGAATACGCCGCAGCACTGAAGGCTGGACCACCAGAACCGATCGCGCAAGAGACATTGTCCGCACTCGCTGCCGCTCAGATCCAGAATCGCGAGTACTCTGCCGCAATAGCGACGCTGGCGAAGGCGGAGCGCACGGCACCAAATCTGGCACTTCACGCCGAATGTGAAATGTCGCTGGGGCGTCCGGAAGCCGCTGCAGAACTGGTGACGGAAGTCCAAGCAATCAATCCAGACGAACCCGTCATGCTGAAGATTCTCGGCCGGTTGGAACTGGACGCCGGTCATCCGGCTGCGGCAGTGAAGCCCCTCCGGCAGGCGACCGATTTCAATCCTCGCGACTTCGAAAGCCGACATCAACTGGCTCAAGCTCTACGATTGCTGGGCGACACCGCCGAAGCAGATGTGGAGGTGAAGCGAGCTGTCAAGACGATGGAGCAGATCGGTCAACTGTCCTTGTTGAATCAGTCGGCGATTGAACGGCCAACGGATGTGGAACTACGTCTGCAAATCGCAGATCTGTGCAATCAATTGGGGATGAAGAAGCTAGCCGTCATGTGGACGAAAGCTGCCGAATCGTGCCGACGATTCGCGCCTCTGGACGGTCCGCTTTCCATGCCTGGCCTGAAGAATTGAGCCCGGCACTCTTCATTATTGCAAAGTGACGATTGCAGATTTCAGAATCGATGCGACTACGATTTGAAAATCGTCTTCTGCGACATGACCAATCTCGTGGGTCGTGAAGACCCAATCTCTTGGCGAGCTTGGCTACCTCACTCGGCACCTTTCACTGAGCGCTAATCGACGATGTCGGCAAAGACTGAACTGCCGCGTGAATAGCCTCCATGCCGGGCCATAATGTCGGCTGCTTCCACTTCTCGCCCCGGTGCGGTGACGATGACAACGGCTCGATTGGATTGAAGTTCAGTTTCGTAGAACTCGGCGTCCTCTTTGGGGATACCCATTCCAATCATTGTTCCGACATAGCCGACCGCAGCGGCACCTGCTGCTGCACTACCGATGAGGGCGGCAAGCGTCCCACCGGCGATCGCGGGACCGATCACGGGCAGCACTCCGGCCGCAATGCCCAGGCCCCACAGGGCCCCCACACCCGCCCCTGTCGCAATGCCGGCAGCGGCCCCTTCAGAGCCGTAGGTCTCACCAGGTTTGAGTGCATCATGCTCTGCTGCACCGTAGGCAAAGCCGATTTGCTGCGGAGAAAATCCGCGGCTCAGCAATTCGCTGATCGCGTTACTCGCTTCATCTTTGCTCACAAAGATGTTTACAACCGACTGCTGATCTTGCGTGACCATAATGATATCCCCGGTACGAGTGACGGTAAGTTAGGGCTTCAGGACTACCTTGATGCATCCTTCGACCGGATCGCGGAACGACTGCAAATGACGCAGTCGCACGAAGTATCCAGGCACTTTTCATGGCAAATTGAGCGACCGGACCACAACCCCAGACGGCCACGGAATCGCCAGGTTCCATCTGACCGCCTTCCGCAGACTGCACCAGATAGAGTTCGCAAATACCGCGCCCACGGTCGGGCGCAGAATGTATTTTCACGGCCCCGAATCGATCTGGCTACGTCTTGATCACCGGCTCAGTGGGCAGGCCGACATCGCTGGATTGGCTAGGCGAAGAAGGTATCTCCGTGAGGAGATTGAGAGAAACTTCGTCTGTGACGACTGGTTACTCAGACGCGCGTGTCTGTCGCGTGGCCCGCTGCAAGATCAACTCCGCGCGTTGTGGCGTCAGGCCATCCCCGCCGCTGGCTTGGACCAGAAGAAACAAGAATTGCGCCCGGTGCTCGAACCAGCGACGCAGCTCAAGCATCACTGGCAAGTGGCGTGGGTTCTTCTCGTAGAACAGATTGGACTTGTGCCAACGAGGTGCCGACGGTGTTGAGATAGATCAATCCGACCAAGGTGACCATGGCGTATTCAATGGCATGGTAGTAGATCGACGCGGCAAAGATCCCGGCGCGATCATCGGTAAACAGACAGAGGACCGTCATGAAACACATCTGGATCACGCCGACGTATCCGGGAGCCGATGGGACCGCGGCGCCAACGGCCGTCAGGCCAAGCACGATGCATGAGATCAACAGGCCGCTGGGCAAGCCAAAACTCCAGAGTGCCAGATGAATGACCAGACCATTGATCACCCAGCTTGCCAGCGACAGTCCCAGAATGAAGACGACCAGCAGCGGTTGTTTCAGAGCATGCAGCCCCGAAGCACCGGCGATCAACACCCCTGTGAGTTTGGACAGCATTGACGCCGGAAGTATGCGAGAAAACAGGAAGTTCACCGTCGCGATAAATCGGTCGATGCAGAACACATACAGCAGCAACACCAACACCAGGCAGGCGACAAGTCCGGCCACGATCAGCGTATTCGTTCGGATCTGCCGACTGAGTCCAGGGACGAACACCAAGCCGAGACTTAACAGCGACAAGACGGTAATGGAATCACAGGTCCGTTCGAGAACGATGGAGGCCGCGACCGTCGAAGTTTTCACATGCGCTCGTTTCGCGAACAGCAAGACTCGAACGACCTCGCCCATATGGACCGGCAGAATATTATTTAGCCCAAACCCGATCATTACGAACGGAAACAGGTCGCGGCCCACTCGAAACTTTCCGACGGGCGACAACAACAGCCGCCACCGCACCGCTTTTAGCCAGTAAAAAGTCGCGGTGGCCAGCATGATCGGAATCACAGTCCGATAGTCGGCCTGCTTGAATGCAGTCTTGGCCTTGGAGAAACCTTCCGGGTCATGCATCAGTTCTCGCGCGGCGATCCAGAGGCATACGGATGAAACCAGCACTCCGAACCCGAGATGAACCCAATGATTTCGATGGAGATTGAGCGATTTTGAGGTAGCGTTCATGGCGAGCGAGATTGTACAGCGATTGGCGGGCGTGTCGATGAACTCTGTGATAGCACAGGAACGCATCAGTGTAGGGTATTG